>JBIJDE010000563.1:0-3250 GCA_044344305.1 Armatimonadota bacterium | reverse complement strand
TTGCTCTAAATGCGGCAATCACAGCATTTGAAACTAAATATTCAATGGCTAATAAACCCATGGAGTCATTATGCGCAATTTTTTAATTCGTTTACTATATTCGGTAAACCCCATACAGTTTATTATATGCTTAAGCAATTGTTGGTGGTAGTTTCCAAGCTGCAATATCTTCTATTGTTGCTTTCCAAGGAAGGAAACGTTCTATATTTTCTGGAGTTCCCCCATTATTTTCTGCGCAGGCATGTAAATATGACCACAAATAAGTTAGCGGATTTAGACCATTTTTTTCTGCTGTCATCAAGATAGAGTAGGCACATTCTGCCATAGTTCCACTCTTCAACGAACCACTGCCATAGAAGTTTTTACGTCCTACAACACTTGTTCGCAACAAACGTTCCGCTTCATTATTATCAAGTGGTACAAATGGATTATCAAGAAACAACGTTAATCCAAACCAGTGTCGCGATAGGCTGCGAAGTGCCTTATGTGCAGCTGAGTTCAGTTCGCGACTGGATAACTCTGAATTTCTGATATCTTCCATATCCAATATATGTCTGCGCAACTCTATATCTGCTATTTGAAAGCTTTCCGAAGATGGTTCATAAAGTAGACGCTGTTTATTTAAATAATATAATTTGCCGATTCTTTCCACCTATATCTTTCCCCATTCATATAACTTATATGGATATTTTTTCATTAGATCGATAAAATCGCGTCGAACATGTGCCCAGCAAAAAGCTGTAAGAATCCCATAAAGTTTCTGATAACTTGTCCAACGATCGCAATTGAGAATACCCTTTGATTTTTTTATATTATCTGAGTTATTATCCAACCCGAATATAAACTTAGGAACAGAACGGGAACGAGAGGGGTCAATCATGAAGACTGCCGCATCATCAGATGAGAAAAGTCATAGCCACCATTGCTGTTTTTTTTCGTCACTATACTGCATCCATCGTGTTTCATCAGCATGCCAATGATTGGCATCACGCAAATGAAGCAGGATATGATCATACAAAGGACGCAATAATTCAGATACCTTGTCCAACACTCCAACTATTGTTCCCGGCGCAAGTCGAACTCCACAGTGAAGTTCAAACTCATTAAGTTGACGATTTATCGGCTGACCATGAAGAAACTTATTTATTATTAATCGAGTAATAATACCATCCGACAACAAACCTTTCGGAATTAATTTTGATGCTGATGGAGCTGTTATAATTTTGTCGCAATCACAATCACAAGTACAACGATATTTTAATCGGCGATTCATTCTGCGCTGTAATAAAATCAGAAAATCCAACTCTATAGAATCTTCTGTACCACATTCAATATATGGTTTACCACATTTAGTGCATCTTCGTTTATCTGCGGGTAATTCATGAAATACTTCCTGTAATGGTAATTTATTATATTGTCTTCGACCATGACCAGCAGCACCTTTCTGCTGACCACGTGGTCTTGACGGTGTTAATTGGTGTATTACAGGTGATTCAGCATGATCAGAATCTTCATTCTTAGTTGAAAATTTCTTTTCTGACTTTGTATCAAATAGCATCGACCGATATTTGTTGATCAAAGCGTCCTTTACAGCACATTTTTCTTCCAACGAATTGATAGTAGATCTCAGATTGTTAATTATCCCCTCATGAGACGAAATCGTTTCCTTTTGGATGGCGACCATAGCTTCCAAAGCATATAAACGCTCAGCCATTTCCTTTATCCGATATTGCTTCAACATACAGGCTGTAGTTTTGTTCACATTTATAGAATTTTAGAAGAATATGAAAAATCCTTTTTTGATTGTAAAAAATACATCTCTTATGTAGTGGGGTTTACCGAATACTTACTTAATTTTTTTGAAATATATCAAAAAAACCGGAAAACATGCTTATTTTGTTAATTAACATAGATTTTCTTACCAGGGGAAATATCCTTCTATTACAAAATCCGGTCCTATTTTCCGCATGGTTACTTTTTCTAATTTAGGGGCATCGGCTAAATGCGGTGTGCCAAAACCACCCAGTAGACCCGGCGCGGTTTCTCCGCCAATTAACATGGGAGCAAGGTATAAGCGGAACTTATTAACCAATTTTTCTGCTATTAACGATGCAGCGAATCTTCCTCCGGCTTCAACCATCAGACTAACTATTTCTCTTTCACCAAGTGCTTCCATTAATGCATATAAGTCTACACCACCGCCGGCTGGCGGAAGGGTGAGTATTTCTAACCCCAAATTATGATATGGACGTAATTTATCTTCATCACTAACCAGAGTAGCGAGAATAGTGGGCATCTCTGCCGGTGAAAAAACTTTCATATCCGGCATAGTATGCAGTTTTGCGTCGACAACGACTCTGCGCGGGTTAATAGCACCAGGTATACGGGCGGTTAATTCCGAATCATCACACATTACCGTTGCCGAGGTGGTGATAATACCATCAGAAATCGCGCGTAATTTATGCACATCCCGCCGTGCCATATCGCTGGTTATCCATTTTGATTCACCGGTACGGGTGGCGGTTTTTCCATCGAGAGAGGCCGCTAATTTTAAAGTAACAAATGGCATCCCGGTTAGCTTCCAATACCGCCAAGCCTCATTCATAACCATCTCTTTATCTGACAGCAAACCCATATCAACATCTATACCGTGTCCACGCAAAATATCTATGCTGCGCCCGCTTACCCGTTTATCTACATCAGTAGATGCAAATACTACACGGGTTATTCCGGCATTGATAATCGCATCAGTACATGGCGGTGTTTTTCCATAATGACAACAAGGTTCCAGTGTAATATAAATTGTAGCACCTTTTGCCTTATTACCGGCTTCCTGCAATGCGAAAACCTCTGCGTGTGGTCCACCAGCCTTTTTGTGGTAACCTTCGCCTACTATAATATCATTATTAACAACTACTGCGCCTACCATCGGGTTTGGCGATGTTAAACCCCTGGCTTTTTCTGCCAACTTTAATGCCCGGGTCATATATTTTTTATCATTCACCATCTTTATCACCATCTTTCATTTTTTCGTGTTGTGCAATTACTTCCGCTAATTCACGCCACATCTTGTGTTCATCCTGGCGAGTATCTTCCCCTATCAGACGAAAATCCGCCACTATCAATGACAAAATACCGAAAGACAACAGGGCAACACTGCCCCAATAAGCAAACCATAAATCTGGAGTAGTTTGTGGTTCAATGAGATAAAACCATGGGACAGAAATGACAGTTAGGATACTTGCTAATA
>JBIJDE010000561.1:0-3262 GCA_044344305.1 Armatimonadota bacterium | reverse complement strand
CTAATTAATTCAATGTTATGTTCTATGCAATATTGGACTACATTTTCGTCAGTTACTAACGCAGTTTCTTCTGCACGTTCTGCTGCTATGCTACCTTCTATGCCATTTTTGAATCTTATTTTATTCATATCGTCATTATTCAGACCAAGATGGGTCACCATTATATAAGTGCCAGCTTCGGCGGATTTCAATCTTGCAATTAGTTTTTCGCCAGGTGTGGAAAAATCGCCTTCAACATTGGGTAAACCTTTCAATGCTGATGTATCATTTACCAGTCCTTCTTTCTTTGCCAGTTCTGTTATGCGTTTATCTATTTCATATTCGTATAACCAGCCAAATCCACAGTGCTGATCGATGTATGATATCTCTATTCCGGTGCTGCGCATAACATCCATCTGTGTCTGAATTTCATACATTATCTCGTCTATTTTAGCATGGGCATCATATTGGTTATTGGGAAGATATGGAAATGTGCCATCCTTTTGCAACATCGAAGGTACTTTATTTGCCGGGGCAACGGAACCCCAACGCGGGTATTCCCATTCGCAATTTATGACCGCATGCAATCCTACACATAACCCCGGGGTATACGGTCGCAACAATTCCACTGCTTCTTTAAAATTTGCGCAGTTCACCATTAATGATGTGTTGCGAATGATACCAGTGGTATATGCTTTTTCTACTGCCAGATTAACTGACTGGCATAATCCTGCATCGTCAGCACGAGTTAATATTCGTATCATATTATGATTTCCTTGAAATATAATTAATGAGTCTTACGCCAATAATTTTACCGGCAATCTCCGCGTCTCCGGTTACTACTGGAACAGCAGAATAACTATCTTTTTGCGCACAAAATGTAACATCGGATCCATACCCGATCTCCATTAATCGAAGTGCATGCTTTGAGGTGCGAAATATTTTGTCTAAACCATTTATTCTTATATCTTCGCACATCAATTCATATTCCCTGCTCATCTCTTCATGAATTGGTAAAGAAATTTCACCAGCTATACATGCACAAGAGGCGTCATCTTCTGGAGATATGAAGTTTTCATCGGGAAATTTGCCGGCTGATATCAATACTACCGGTCTTTGTAATCTGATGGATTCATTTTGTGCCCAGTTGGATATTGAACATAAGTTGGCTACCGAACCAATGGCTACAGCACTTGCTCCATGGCATGCGGTCAGTCGTTGTGCGCCATTGCTGGACGTGAATATTATTGTTTTACCCGTAAAATCACCATAAGCAGTAACTTCTTCTGGGCTATTTCCAATATCGAATCCGGGCAGTTTCACCCCGCCTCGTTCGCCAATTAATAATGCGTTAGGGTAATATTTGATGGCTTCGCGAGCATCCATTTCATCTGCTACTACTAACATTTCATTCGCGCCGGCAGCGAATAGCGCGGCTATGGTAGCACTGGCACGTAAGGCATCGACTACTATTGTGACGGCATTTAATTCAACAGCTAATTCACAACCGGCTGCTCCACGGGTTATATATGTTGCAATTTCTGGTTTATTATTGTTATTCACGGGTAAATAATACTCTATACTGATAGAAAATTCTATTGAAAGGGAATATTTTCTATAATTATCTTATGCAATTTTAATTATTATGATACAATTGGGTATGACAATGCTATGAAATAAATCAGACAGGATATATTTTACTATGAAATTATATGTATCAATATTGATGGCGATATTTACTATTGTTCAATATGCATACGCACAAACAGTTGCAACTGCGATAAATTTTGATGGTATTTTTGTTGCGCCAATATTGATTAGCGGAGAAAATACTGCTGTTAAATATGGCGGGATAGTGTATGAATATACCGTAGTAAGCAAAGATGAACAAAGTAAAATAGCGGTTTTACGAACAGAATGTAAAACAACTCCACTAAAAACTGGCAACTCTAATAATATTTTAGTGGGTTCAATTTGTCGCGCAGTTATATTCAAACCCGCTGAAATGAAATCTTCACCGGTTACAGTGTCAGGTAAAGTCGTTGGGTGGCAGGAAGATAAATCGGGATTCATAATGATGGAGATATCATTTGTAGATGAATTGCCAGCCGGTACACCAATAGTTGATAAATATGGCGAAATAATTGCTTTTGCACTAAATAATAAATCTGCTGTTTCAATTAATGATGTTAAATCTTTATTAAAATCTTCTAAAGTAAATATGCCATCTCAATCAAAATCTGTGGTATATAATGATGCTGTTTTGCCGGCACGTCTATCACAGGGAATTGCATTTTTGACAGCAGGGCAACCGCCACTTCAAACAAGTGTAAATGCAAAAGATAACGCAAAATTAATAACCATACCTGCCGGATCTTTTCTACGAGGAACAAAACCGACAGATGCTGCAGGGGTGCCAGCAGATGAATTGCCGCAGAAAAGTATAATGTTAGATGAATATAAAATATACCGTGATGAAGTTACCGTGAAGCAATACCAGCAGTTCTGTACCGAGACAAATAGAAAAATGCCCAAGTCGCCAGATTGGGGATTACAGGATAACAAACCGATGGTGAATGTGACATGGCAGGATGCCGCTGACTACGCCGCTTGGGCTGGTGGCGCTTTACCGACTGAGGCACAGTGGGAAAAGGCAGCACGCGGTACAGATGGCAAGATATTCCCATGGGGAAACAGTTTTAGCTATTCCAGGTGTGTATCACTGACGGAAAATAGAACAACGCCAGCGGATGAATATGACCTTACTGATGATGAAAGTACATATGGCGTTAGACATACAGCAGGAAATGTAATGGAATGGTGCTCGGATTGGTTTGACTCATCATATTACGATACCGGAGTCGAAAAAAATCCAGCCGGACCGGATAAAGGAACTATGAAAGTACTACGTGGCGGTTCATATCGTCACAACCTGATATCACGTTTCCGTTGCGCCTACCGCTTCTCATTTGCACCAAGCTATGCCGGCCAAGGCGTAGGGTTCAGGTGTGTTATTACTAAGTAATTACGATTTAGGAATTTACATCGATGGGCAGGATGGGAAGGATATATGTTTTGCTTCGCAAAAATCTTTTTAATCATGTCAAAATAATTCGTAATTCCATTGTCTGTCCCATCGGGTTTTGCAAAAGCCTCTATTTATCTTTTTTTACAGTTAAAAGTTATTAAAAACAGGACTTTTTCAAATAATTAACATCATTAAAAGATGTAGTCACCGTGTGGAACAGGGTCGCAGCCCGGCTCCCCAAAAGCTGTCATTTAC
>JBIJDE010000560.1:0-3265 GCA_044344305.1 Armatimonadota bacterium | reverse complement strand
ACATAATTCTGCAGGTGTGCTGCCTGGCCCATACCGCCAACGCCAACAAAACCTATTCTAACTTTACTCATCATAATTCCCCTTTATTTTTACTTATCTGTTGCCTGGGTTGCCAGAGTCACAAATCTCTTACCGATTGCCAGAGCCGGGTCTAAAGGTACATCTACTGGTTCAATATTTTCTGGTATAGAAATAAACGGTGTCGGTTTTAATTCTTTACCTGCGAATTGTGGTAACCATTTACTTTCAGCTTTAATCAATTCTGCGGTCATTTCACGAACTTCAGATAATGTGCATGTTGCAGATGTGAGTGGGTCTAATGAAATTGCCTGCATAACCATTTCAATATCACCAGTTAATCCAGCCTCAACAGCCAATCCTTGTACTGACACATTACTCTGATTTAATGCTGCACACTGTGATGGTAATTTACCTATGCGTAATGGGTGTAACCCTTCTTTATCTACATATACTGGTACTTCTACGCAACATCCTGCTGGTAAATTATCGATATACCCATCATTTCTTACGTTTCCTTGTAATTTAAAAGCTTTACCAGTTACATTTGCTTCTAAAATATACGAACAATATTCTGCGCTTCTTGGTAATAATTTGCTATCTTCAAAAGCTAAAACATCAACATCAGAATATTTATCCATTACCCCAGATGTCCATTTATAATATGCGCCTGATTCCCCACCAAATCCCGGTTGATCGCAATATGCTTTCATAGCACGATCGCTACTACGGAACCATGATAAATACTCTGATAAATGTCCAGTACTCTCTGTCATGAAATAACCAAAATGACGCATTACTTCAACTCTGACTTTTTCATTAAGATAATACTCCGGTTTTTCACAATTAGCCTTAAATAAAGGATATAAATCCTTTTCGCGATGTTCCAGCTTTAAAAACCATGCCATGTGATTAATACCGGCACATTCAAAGTCAATATCTTTTTTAGGAACATTTACATATCCACTGATTAAATCGAGAGTTGTTTGTACACCATGGCATAATCCTATAAATGGAACATTAGATACTTGTCCTAATGCATAACAACATGTAGCCATAGGATTTGTGTAATTCAAAAGTATTGCGCCTGGTTTCGCTAATTCTTCCATATCCTTAACAAGTTCAGCAAGTACAGGAATACTTCTCAAACCACGTAAAACCCCGCCCGGCCCCATAGAGTCTCCGATACATTGATCAACACCATATTTTAATGGTATTTCATAATCCAATTTAAATGCATCAAGACCGCCAACTTGAATCATACATACAACGTAATCAGCATCTTTTACAGCCTCACGCCTATCTGTAGTTGAATATACATCAGCATTCACATCATTTTCTGTTATCATTCGACGTGCGAATGCTTCCATTCTTTTCAACTTTGATTCAGTTGGGCTCATTAATGCGTAAGTTGCACCGGTAAGTGCAGGAGTACCAAGCATGTCATTGAGCAAAGTTTTGCAAAACACTATGCTACCAGCACCGATCATAGCAATTTTCATATCATAACCTCCAATTTCATTAATAATAACTTAATTTCACAATTTGTATATGTTTAAAACGACATATTTATGGATTATTTTGTCATTTTATATATTTTAGGTGAAACACCAATTATCTTCTTGAAAACTCGACTAAAATATAATTGGTCATTGTATCCAATATACTCTGCGACTTCATTTATTCTCATATCGGTTGTCTTCAATAACTGGCATGCCGTTTCTATTCGCATCTTTTGAATGAATATTATTGGACTTACTCCCATCTTTCGATGAAACAATCTGGAAAAATACGCACTGCTCATTCCTGCCAGTTCTGATAACTCATTTAATGTCCAATCACGAGATGGATGATTCTTAATATTTTCAGCAATAGTCTCTATTAAATTACCACTTTCAATATTACAATTTAAGTCACGTTCTATAAGAAGTAAGAATGGTTGTAGATATGCATTTGCTAACATGAAATTCTGATTAAACTCTGTAAAGATATGTTCTATAAGCCATTTTAACTCCCCTTTTCTATCCATAAGAATTAATCTGCTGTTACGCGGTATCTCGCCTTTCATTTCTACAGAGATATAAATTGTATTTTCAGGATCAGAAGGGTCTGTGTATTCTGCATGAGGAGTACCGGGAGGATAAATCATAAGGTGGTATTGAGAAGGATGAAATACGGCACCTGGCATATCAACTTTTCCTCCCCCACTGATGAAATATATAAATTCCCAATATGAATGACGATGCTCTGACATTTGCCATCCAGTGATAGGTTCAGTTCTACCCGCAGAAATTAATTTCGCAGAATTAACATCAAAAAATGCCATAATCCATCACCAATTGCCCGTCATTATCAGGCAGATAAAAACATACATCTTTATATGTACAATATTGACATTTCTCGCTTGGATTAGGGGTAAATATTTCATTTGCCATACCTAAACATGCTGTAACAATTAATTTTTCTATATCTGCCATACGAATTTTATCATAATATATATTAAATTCTGGTTTAGAATTATCAACATAAATCACTGTACTACCGATAGGATTTTCTTTAATTGAATCACGTATTGCCATCATGTAAATAAACATCTGGTTTGTATGTCGAGATAAAGATTTACTTCCGGTCTTATAATCTACTACCCACCACCCATCATCGCATTGTGCGGCTAAGTCAATGTATCCAGGAACTGTAAAGCCATTTATGTTCAATACAAATCCAAGTTCTCTATAAACTTTTTTCGCACTCTTTAATTTAGTAAATATTGGAAGTGATGTAATTTTTCTCAAATAACTAATAATTTTTTGTCGTTCTTCAATTGATAATATTTGATTTTTATCTAACTCTATTATTTCATCTAATACTTTTTCAGTATCTAATTTCATTCTGTCATTAAATTGCAAATGTTGCATAACAAAATGAAATTTTGTTCCAAACTCAGCACCATGAGGTTCATCATTTATATCATCAATTTCATATACTTCATTTCGCAGATTTTCATCTGGCTTTAAATAATATTGAAACCAATATTTTAACGGACATGAAGAATATGTTAATATACGACTTACACCGAAATTTGTCTTTTTATATAAATCTTTGATTGTCAATTTAAAATTATCTATCTTTTTATTATATCTTTTAATTTCTGATATGGCTGGTGATATGTCTGTTTTTTCTGCTGCACTGATATTCTTCTTAATAATATTATAATAACTGTCTGGTTTCTTACTTTTTAAAATATTCT
>JBIJDE010000116.1:0-11588 GCA_044344305.1 Armatimonadota bacterium | reverse complement strand
TTTCGGCTTTATTATATCGTCCGCCATCACAATTGCCCCACTGCGATCCCAATCAGTTAAATCATGATTCAATTTTACGGCTGACGGCGCTGGAACAGAACGAAGCAGATTATTTAAAGTAGGCACAGCATTTGCCATATTACAGATACCCCCGATGCCCAACGCAAAGCAAGTAATCAATACGATTTTTAAATAATTCTTAAAATTTAACATAAGTATTCCTTTGCTGACGGTACGTTTTACCGATTAACTAAAATTATACTGATTATGGGTGAGGTTGTAAAATGGGGATAATTAAAAATTAAAAATGCAAAATTAAAAATTATTTAATCGCAAATTGTAAATGGCAAATGGCAAATTATGCCTCCCTCGTGAGGGAGGTGTCACTGCAGTGACGGAGGGAGTTTGCCCACTTCTAAACATGCTATTTACCCTTTTTTACAGTTAAAAGTTATCAAAAACAGGATTTTTTCAAATAATCAACATCATTTAAAGATGTAGTCACCGTTTGGAACAGGGTCGCAGCCCGGCTCCCCAACAACTGTCATTTACCTGAAGCATCACATTCATTTCTCTCTTTAATTTTCAGATAATATCTGAAAATGATGATGAAATAATTATTTCTATTGGTAGAAAATTTTGTGAAATGAAATTGTTTTAGTAGATAGAAGTGCATTTAAAAAACATAGTTTTCATGATAATTGAAGGGAGCCGGGCTGCGACCCTGTTCCAAACGGTGACTGTAATTATATCCCATTACTATATTTAAAAGTTAACAGTTATCAACCAGAGGATTATATCTTATGTTTTGCAAGAGCATTTAATAATTACTCAAGTCGCAAGTTTCGCATCCAAAACAAATAAAAATCATTTCAATCATACAAAATCACATAAATCTGTGGTTCAGACAGAGGAATTGCTACTTGCAATTTAAATAATTTTTAATTTTGCATTATCAATTTTTAATTTACAATTTGTCACTACCTCACCCCAATATTGACACCCCAACATCATTCCGGTAAAATTATTTAACGCGTTTAGCATTGTTAGTTTTGTTAGTATTTTCTACTTTACCTACACACAACTATCCCCCCTGCAGTGTCAAAGTAAACAGCGTGTATTCTCGTTTAACTTTATGAGGTGTTGCTATGAAACTTGGTAATTTTCTCCCTTTAATGCTGGTGCTTTGCTGGTTTATCCAGATACCGGTGCATTCTGCTGATGTTAAAACTTCGTTTGTTACGACGTTGTCGCTGAATAATCTTGACCCGGCAGCTTTTTCACAGTTTGTTGATGGCAAAGAGTCGCCAATGGCGGTGAATGACGGGCCGCGTCACGTGATTTGGACAAAGGATAGCCAGCCGCAGTGGGACGGGGTTAAATTTGGCGAGACCAAAACACCGGATATTAGATATATGCGCATTGGTTTCACCTCGCCGGTGTTAACCGGTTCAGTATTAGTGCGTGGCGGTGGCATCCTCAGCGTGTTGAAAGCTGATGCGGCGTACCCCGGCGACATGTCTGACGACAAGCAATGGCTGCCGGCACAGCGCATAAGCAACGGCAAGATAGTTACCAGTGAAGTTGGCAGCGAGGGATACGCTATATGGGTATTGCCGGCGAAGACCGAAACCCGGGCATTGCGATTTTCACATACTGCTGACATGGCAGATAAGACGTACAATGGCTGGCTGGGTGGCGTTTACCTGTTGGCGGACCGGGTAGCAAATATCGCACCGCAGGCGATTGCCGGTGTCAGCGCAAAGATTGATGCGTCCGGAAAAATTAACAATGAAAGCAACGACGGCACCTGGGGTGCATGGGAAAACAACCAAAATGGCAGCGAGTTTGTAGTATCACCGGAAAACCCGGAATGGATAATGCTGGTGTGGTCAAAGCCAGTAACCATCAGCGGATTAAATGCGTTATGGGCAGGTTTTGGTGCTTGTGATGCGCAATTTTACGAAGGACCGGCAAATATTCATCCGAAAGAAGCTGGGGAAGATTCCTGGAAAACTATCAAGATATTCGATAAGTTGGAGAACCAATACCCGCGGTCATTGGCTGTAAACTGGATGAATTTTGACCAGACAGTCACTACTCGCGCCATTCGTCTGAAATTAATCAAAGTTACTGCGGAAAGCCATCCGCATTTAGGCAACAAGACTTTTAACGGCAAACGCGTTTGGCTGGGCGAGTTATTCGCATTACAATCACTACAGGACGCCAAGTTGGATACTGCCATTCTTCCGGTCGCCGCTGCTGCCGCTGAAATGCACCCGCCGATACCGGTGAAGTTCACCCTGAAGGAAGCTGGAATTGTAACGTTGGTTATTGAGGATGCCGATGGCAAACGCGTACGCAACCTTGTTAGCGAGACACCATTCCCCGCCGGTGAGAACACCGTATGGTGGGATGCAATGGACGACCTGGGACGAGACACCCTGGCTGCGTCGCATGGCATCTATAGCGCACCGGGCAAATTCGTATTGCCGGCAACCTACCGGGTACGCGGTATTACCAGAAAAAATATTGATTTACGCTACGAATTTTCACTATACAATGGCGGTTCACCAGCATGGATGACCGCGGATAACACCGGCGGATGGTTGACTAACCACACACCGCCAAGCAGCGCGCTCTTTGTGCCGGGTGACAAAGCACCGGGTGGAAAACCGCTGGTTTATTTAGGCAGTTATGTCTCTGAAGGCGGACATGGCCTGGCCTGGGTAGATATGGATGGCAAAAAGGTCGGCGGCCGCGGTTGGGTCGGCGGAATTTGGACAGCCGCTCCTTACCTTGCCCGCGATGCCGGCCCCAACGCTGTCGCCGGTCAATATGCGTATGTCGGTTCCGCATGGGAACAGGAATTGCGCCTGACCGCACTAACTAATGGCGGCGACAAGCAAGTGGTGAAATATTCATTTACATCGAAAGATGTCGCGGCGTTAAACGGGATAGCCGTTTACAACGGACTGATGGTTTGCAGTCTGCCAAAGCTGAAACAACTACTGTTTGTCGATGTGAAAGCCGGAAAAGTGCTGGGCAATTCACCTGTTGAAGATCCGCGCGGAGTAGCTTTTGACCAGCAAGGCAGATTATTGGTGTTGGTGGGCAATATCCTTCAGCGTTACAGCGTTCCTGCTATGGCTGACAATATGACACTGGCAGCACCACAGATTGTGATTGAAAAAGGATTAGACGACCCGAAACATTTAACATTAGACTCCAAAGGCAATATCTACATCGCCACCGCCGGTGCCAGTCACCAGGTGAAAGTATTTTCAGCTGATGGCGCAGTTCTGCGCAGCATCGGTCACGCCGGTGCCCCGAAAGCCGGTCCGTATGACCCGCAACACATGAATAATCCCAACGGATTGACGATAGACGAGAAAGATCAGTTATGGGTTACCGAGACCGATTACCAGCCAAAACGTGTCAGCGTGTGGACGCTGGATGGCAAGTTCATCAAGGCGTTTTACGGTCCGTCAGAATATGGCGGCGGCGGTATGTTGGACTCGAAAGACAAGACAAAATTCTATTATCATGGCATGCAATTCAAGCTGGATTGGGACAAAGGCACCGATATGCTGGAAACGGTATATTTTCGACCGGAAAAAGATGATATCCAACTTCCTGATGGTGGACATGCCTCCGGTTATCCTGATGCCTCATTTTATATGAATGGAAAACGTTATTTCACCAATTGTTACAGTTGTAACCCGGTAGGTGGCACCGGAATAACAATGATTTGGATTGACCGCAATGGCATCGCGGTACCGGTTGCGGCGATGGGACGCGCCAATGATTGGGGAATATTAAAAGGCGACACATTCAAGCCGAAATGGCCGGTAGGAATTGATTTGAAAGGCGATTACTGGCGCAACCAGGCATCTTTCGTATGGTCGGATTCGAATGATGATGGTCAAATACAAGTTGATGAAGTTGTTTTAACAAAAGCAGGCAGTGGCGGCATGACCGTTATGCCTGACTTATCCATTCTTAATTCCAGATATGGCGGCAACGCAACAAGATTTGCCCCGACTAAGTTCACTGAAAAAGGCACACCGATTTATGATATCAACGCCGGCGAAATATTGGCGAAAGATGTCAGCGGACCAGCAAGTTCCGGCGGCGACCAGACTCTCATTGATGGCAAGGGTTGGACGGTAATAACCGTGGCACCAAAACCTTACGCTCCGCAATCACTTTGTGGCGTAAATAAAGATGGCAAAGCAAGCTGGTCTTACCCGTCATTGTGGCCGGGACTGCACGCTTCCCACGAATCACCAGCACCAGATTTCCCCGGTGAATTAATCGGTACTACTCGTTTGCTGGGTGGCATATTTACCCCGCGCGGCGGCGATGCCGGCCCAATGTGGGCGGTAAACAGCAACCAGGGCAACATGTATCTGTTCACCAGCGATGGTTTATTTGTATCCACCATATTCCGCGACGTGCGCATCGGCCGTTCATGGTCAATGCCTACCGCAAAACGCGGGATGTTGATGAATGACATTTCATGCAGCGATGAAAACTTCTGGCCTACCATATCGCAGACTGCAGACGGCAATGTTTATATAATGGACGGAAGCCGCGTTAGCCTGGTTCGATTGGACGGTTTGGACAGCATCATTCGCCTGCCAAATTCTGAAATTAAAATCACCGATGTCGAACTAAAAAGCGCGCAGGAATATCTACTGAAACGCGAAGCAACCCGCCAACAGAACCAGGGCTTGGGAATATTAAAGGTCGGCAAAATGGATACGGCACCTATTGTTGATGGCAAACTTGACGAATGGAAAGGTGCCGAATGGGTATCTATTGACAAGCGTGGCGTGGCGGCATACTTCAACAGCAACAGCAAGCCTTACGACGTAACCGGAGCGATTACAATATCCGGCGACCGTCTGTATGTAGCTATTCGTAATGCTGATGTGAACATGCTGGCAAACTCCGGCGAGATGGTTATCGCTCCATTCAAAACCGGCGGCGCATTAGACCTGATGCTGGGCACCAACCCGAAAGCGGACGAAAAGCGCGTTAACCCGGTAGAAGGCGATCTGCGCTTGCTGGTGACAATAGTAAAAAACAAACCACTGGCATTATTATATCGACCAGTTGTTCCCGGAACCAAAGAGCCAGTACCATTCGCATCACCATGGCGTACCATCAATATCGACCGTGTTGATACCGTAAGCGACAAATTGCAACTGGCCGCCGATGCCGTCGGCAATTATGAGTTCTCAATACCATTGGATACCCTGGGGTTGAAGGTAGAACCGGGAATGGTAGTAAAAGGCGATATAGGCTTGTTACGCGGCAATGGCTTCCAGACCTTGCAGCGAGTCTACTGGGCAAACAAAGCCACCGGCATAACCGCCGACGTGCCATCAGAAGCAATGCTGACCCCGCAGTTGTGGGGGAAATGGCAGTTCTCTAAGTAATTACGAATTTGGAATTACGAATTACGAATTTAAAATCACTTTCATATTTTGTAGGGGCAATCCCTTGTGGTTGCCCTGTATTGCATGAATATAAGCAAAAATCCTGATAATAGAAAATTATGTGATGAATTATTCCCCCTGTCATTGTGGTGACATTCCTTTTGTGAAGATAGCATAAAAGCCTCCCTCGCCGAGGGAGGTGGCACGAAGTGACGGAGGGAGTAATAGCAAAATCGGGCAACCACATGGGATTGCCCCTACGAAATATAAAACAGTAAAAATAAAACAATAAAATACGCGAGGTGAAAATCGATGGTTTGCAAAGTGAAAATCTTTGGCAAAATGATGTTGCTGGTTAGCATCATGGCACTATTTATGTGTGGTATCGTCGGCGTTATGGCTATTGATACTCCCGATGATGGGCGCACCATGTCATTTAATTCCAAGTTGACAGTTGTGCCGACTCCCGGCAAGGTGGTCGTCGATGGTAAAACGGATGACTGGGATTTGTCTGCTGGTGTGTGGTGTTACAACGACCCGGTTATCGCTCGCAAAATGAGCGTTTGGGTTCATTTGATGTATGACGACAAGGGGGTATATTTCCTGGCGCGTTATAACGATAAATCGCCGATGCAGAACCTGACAAAAGGCAAAGATTTTGATAAAAGCTGGCGTGCTGACTGTTACCAGGGACGCGTAATATTTGACGACCGCACTCCTGATGAACATCAGATGCACATAAATATGTTTTATTCCACCCCGGAAGCAAAACCATATATGCTGGTGAAACATGGCGGATTTAAAGCTAATCCACCCTTTGATGATACCGGAAAAGATCGTCCCGACCAGGCTGAAAAATATGGTAATACCATGATTAAGGACGGTGGTAGCATCGCTTTTCGTCCCTGGGATGGCGGCAAAGGTTATAACGTGGAAGCATTCTGGCCGTGGACATATTGCCGCACTAATGCGCAGCCATTGAAAACTGGCGAGTCATTCACTTTTGGCATTGAATCAATGTGGGGTAATGCTGACGGCACCGCGATGATTCATCGTCTTGCCGATGGCATTAAAGATGAAAAGACAAACCGCATCTTTATGTTCCGCGCTCGCAGCGGGTGGGGAAAAGCGGTTATCAGCGAAAAGGGTAAACTGGGTATTACTGATGACCAGATTGCTCTTCATGCCCAACGGCTGAAACAGTTTGAAGACTACAGCACCACCGGTGTAGTTCCTATCAAGTACGATTTAACAGAAAATCGAGATGTCACCATTGCTATTGATAACGCTGAAGGTTTGCGAGTGCGCAATTTGTTCGGACAATTCCCGCGTGAAAAGGGTGCAATTACCGATTACTGGGATGGATTGGATGACAATGGCAAACCTGTCGAACCTGGTAAATACACCGCATCCATCGTTGATCATAAACCTGTTTCATTAAAACTGACTAATAGCGTATATAACGCCGCTACCCCGCCATGGCCAACTGAGAAAGGTACCAAATTATGGGGTTCAAACCATGGCAACCCGACTGCAGTTGCCACACAAGGTGACATTACCATGATTGGTTTCACCGGCACTGAAGGTGGTTCTGGTCTAATCCGTATCACCCCGGATGGATTTATAACATGGTCGGATAAAAATGAGATTTTCGATGTAACCATTGGCGAACAGTATGCCTATACTATTTCCGCAGAGGCATATTTCGGTCATGTTATTGTTCGCCGCCTGCGTCTTAACGATGGACAGATTATACCGTTCAGCGATGAGAATAAAAGCCCGCACATTACCCTGTTAAAGGGAAGTTCAACGGATATCAGCATTCCGGTGAACAGTTCCATCGCCAATTTTGTTAATAAAGTTTTCGTGTTGATGCCGGGAAAAACTCTGTACCGACTGGAACCGGAAGTTGGCGTTATCGAGGCGAATCTTGACGCCGGCAATCTTGTTGCAATCAAAAGCCGCAACGGGAAAATGTATGGTTTGCAATCGGACGGCAAGATAGTGACTTTATCCGCGGATGGTCAGGTCATAGCTACCATTTGCGAAATCAAGGGATTGGTAAAACCGATGCGTATTGGCGTAAGTATGGACGAAAAACTATTTTCCATCAGCGACCGCGCAACTAACCAGGTATATATATTCAATACTTCCGGCAAAAAACTAAAAGCTATCGGCGAAGCATATCCCGAAGCGGTACGACCTGCCGGGAAATTTATTGAAACAGATTTAACGAAACCGTTGGGTATTGATTTTGATCAAACCGGACGGCTGTGGATAGCTGAAGGCAGTAGTTCATCAAGAAGAATCACCTGCTGGACAACCAATGGAAAATTGTTGAAAGCATACTGGGGTGGTGCTGATTACGGTGCAATGTCCGCATTTGTCATCCCCAATGATTCCACCCGTTTCATCGTTCATGGTATTGAGTTTAAACTTGACCCGAAAGCCGACCCACGGGTGCGACCGACCGAAGAAAAGCCGCTTTATTGGCATCCTGCGCTGTATCCCGGTCGCGGTTTTATCTATAATTACAAAGACAATGATTATGCCGTCACTCTGCCCGGTTATAATGGTGGCTCCGGCAATCAATTCATGATTGCCAAGCGCGACAAGAAAACCAAGGTCTTTAAAGTCGTTGTACGGGTGATTTATTCCGGTTCCAAAAAAGAAGGAAACAAAACAGTAGAGATTCCCGGCAGAGGCTGGAGCGATTTGAATGAAAATGGCGTTGAAGACCCGGGTGAAGTTACCACCGGTTTCAAAGGCCGTGTCCATTATTGGAGCGCGGGTTGGTGCCGTCCCGACCTGACATTCATAACCAATGATTATCTTGTCTACCCGTTGAAAGATATGACAAAGAACGGCGTTCCTATTTACGATTTCGCTAATCCGGTAATTCCAAAGAATCAGATATCGACAAACTTGGCCGCCCAGGGATCAACAGGAACTGTCGCCATGGACATGGCAGGCAATATATCAAACGGTATCGCATACAACACTGTAGATGGCCGCAAAGGCAAATACCCGAATCCATACGGCAGACATGACGCCCCGGCGGCACAACGCGGTTTATTAATCGCCCCTTTCCGTACCAATGGTGTTGTTGAGAATGTGCCGGGTGTGGGCAGCATCACCGCACTTGCCGGCGACCGCGGCGAATGGTTCCTCATGACTATGGATGGTTTATTCCTGTCCAGCATCTGCCAGGACTCAAAAGGCGATGTTACATTAGACGAAACCTTTATCGGTCAGGAAAGCTTTGGCGGATTTATCTGGAATGACTCAAAAGGTAAAGTAATGGTTCAATTAGGCGGACCATCTTACCGAATAATGGAAGTCCAGGGATTGGAAAGCTGTCAAAAACGCGCTGTTACAATTGACCTTACCGATGCCCAGATACAGGAAGGCGTGAAAATGGCTGCGGAACGCAGAACCAAGATGGGTCTGGAACCAGAAGAATTGACCGTAGCTAAGGTGGTGGCATTGCCAACAAAACCTGTTGACCCGGATATGACGCAGAAAGAACCGATGATAGCGGGTGTCACCGACTTCACCGTTCGTGAACAGGGCAACAACAGCCAGTGGTGGCGTGTCGCAATGGTGCATGATGGCACAAACCTGGCGATATCATACCAGGTTAACGACAACAGCCCATGGAAAAATGGCGAAGCCCGCTTTACCCACGCATTCATCGGCGGTGACTGTGTAGACCTGAAACTTACCGTGCCGGGTCGCGGCGATATTCGCCTGTTGGCAACCCCGATGGCGGGGAAAGATACAGCAATTTACTGGCAGAAAAAATCGACAGTGAAAGAAAATCCATTCACCTACATGGTTGGCAATAATGCGTCCAACGCCCAGCCATTTGATGTGGTACGACTGGCACCAAATGTCAAAGTGCAAAGCTCCCGTGGGATTAACGGCTACAGCGTGCTGGTAACCATCCCATTAGCGGAACTGGGCATTGATATGAATACTGTAACCAGTCTGCAAGGAATCGTTGGCGTAATATTCTCCGACCCGTCCGGCACAAATCGCGCCATGCGCCTGTACTGGCACGACAAATCCACCGGCCTGGTATCAGACGTTCCCAGCGAGTCGAAAATAGATACCCAACGCTTTGGCGCGATAAAGTTCGGGAAATAAACGAAACCTAAATTAACATCGATAGGCAGGATTGGCAAGGATAATTTATCTTTAGTCATCCTGCCTTATTTGTGAAATAGATGTTATGTTTTATACTCTTTTTTACATCGATTAATAGGATTGAAAAGATAAAGTTAGAAAAAATGGACTACAGAATAGATATCTGTAGTCCAAGATGTGCGATTATTATGTAATTTTATTTGCGAAGATGAGACAATACTCATCTTACTGCCATATAACCTTACTCAGGGTTTGGTACAAATGCGCCACCACGGCATGCTTTCAGATAGTTTAAGCCGTGAACCTGTCCCATCATTTCCAATTCGCCGCGATAAACCGGGTCATGCCAGCCTTCGATGTCAATTGAGCCTTTGAAACCGCCCATGCGCAGGATGGTGATGATATCGGTCCAATTGCTGTCGCCAAATCCCGGGGTGCGATGGAATGCGAATTGGTTTGGTCCGATAATACCTGTTTCGCGAATCACGTCCCAGTTTATGGTGCAATCTTTGCCGTGCAATGCAAAAACTTTGCTTACATATTTGCGCAGTTGTGGAATAGGGTCAATCAACTTAACCATCTGGTGACATGGTTCCCACTGCAAACCAACATTTTCTGATGGAATTGCGTTAAACATCATTTCCCACGCTACCGGGGTCATCGCGATATTCCAATCACCCTTTGACCAGGTGCCACCCATATCGCAGTTTTCAAATGCAATTTTCACACCTTTATCTGCGGCACGTTTTGCCAGCGGTCCCCATACTTCGGCGTAGCGATCCATCTGCTGGTCTATCGGCACATCAATAAGACGACCGGCGAAACCAGTGACGATATTGCATCCAAACAGGTGAGTATTGTCGATTAATGTTTCCCAACCTTTGCGGGTTACATCATCAATTTCACGGCGTTCCAGCGGATTGCCAAAACAACTAACTGAACTGATTACAGCACCGGCACCTTCAACGATGGCACGGGTTTCTGCCGCGAACTTTACGATGTCGACATCAACATTCTGCCAGAATGTGATGGAAATCGACTCGAAACCGTGGGGCATAATCTGCTTTAAATAATTAACGGTATTTTCTCCACCGTTAACCAGCGTACCAATACGAATATTTTCCTCGTACATTATTAAAAACCTCAACAAAAAACGTTCTGGCGAAATGGTAACAACTTGACCGGATGTAGTCAATGAGAAAATGAGTTAATTTTGAGATAAATTATTTTATGGTGTTCGTTGCAAGTATAATATGCGTTATCATGGTGGCTAATAACCTTTTTATACTTTTGTTTTAAATCGATTAATAGCAGGCTATTCCAAGAGCCACTATTTATCCCTTTAACAGTTAAAAGTCATCAAAAACAGGACTTTTTTAATAATTAACATCATTAAAGGATGTTGTCACCGTTTGGAACAGGGTCGCAGCCCGGCTCCTCAAAAGCTGTCATTTACCTGAGGCAACGTATAGATTTCTAACTTTAATTTTCTGTTAGCATCCTGAAATCTACAATATATTAACCATATTCTATTGTGGTAATTCCAAGTTTAAAGCCTGTAGTATTTGACGCTGTTTTTTTGTTATTTCACGCATTAACCTTGCGCCTGAACTTAGATTAACCGCCTGAATATTGTGTAATTGTGCAAATACTTCTGCAACTGAGTATGTTTTCAAAAGTTTTGATCTCTTAATCTACTCTCTACCTCTGAGTGTAAAATCAAAGCTATGAATGTGATTAATAGCCTGCCTTTAATAATTTCTGCATTACCCGACTTTAAACGTAGTTGCTCAAGTTCGTTTTTACCAACACAAATAAGTTTCTCTACTTTGTCACGTTGCCGGTAATCTGTTATCGCTTTTAACCCATCGAGATTTTTTTCGGAACTTAATATGAGGGTGAATCCTTTTTCATTAATTTTTTTTGCTATGGAGTTTGTTTTTATTTCAACTGTAAAAGTATTATCCAGAGCTCCTACTATGTGAAAACAGG
>JBIJDE010000041.1:0-18600 GCA_044344305.1 Armatimonadota bacterium | reverse complement strand
AATTGAAATATTGGCTGACGAGGGAGGGGAATTGTCCCCAATTCCCGCGAAGAACCGGAATGATGATGTAAGAAAGCGTAATAGCGACAGGACTTTTTGCGTGGTGTTGTGATTTTTCACCTTATTTTGTCGTTACATCCGGTTCGTCTTTTAAAAAAAGACACTTTCGCGGGAGTTGGGGACAACTCCCCTACCTTTAGCGGGTATTTTTTTTTGAATTCCAATTTATTTTTTAGGGGCATTATATGGCAAAAGTTGAACGTTTCGGGGTTTCCATGGAACCCGAACTACTCGAAAAATTTGATGAATTAATTTCTGCGCGTGGGTATACATCACGTTCAGAAGCTATCCGTGATTTGGTGCGCCAGGAATTGATTAAGGATGAATGGTCTGACCCGGACGCAGAAGTGATAGGTGCAGTAACAATTGTTTTTGAACATCATGCTCACGAATTATCAAACGTACTGGCAGAACTTCAGCATAGTTGTCATGACTGCATAATCTGTAGCACCCATATCCACATGGACGCCCACAACTGTCTGGAAGTAATTATCGTACGCGGCAATAGCCTGCGAGTTACCGAAATAGCAAATACCCTTATCAGTACCCGTGGTGTGAAACATGGCAAACTGGTTAGCACTACAACTGGCCATCACGAATAAAATTTATTTCAAAGGAGAAAATAAATGAAAATCACAATGTTTGTCGCTGTAATTACAGTAATGATTGCAGCAACGATGCCAGGTTTCGCTTGTTACAGCGGATTGGCACTCATTCCGACTACAGATACTGTAGGCGCAAAGCAATACGGTATCGAATTTCAGACTGATGGTTCGATTACACATCCAAAAGCCGATACCTTCATCCTGAACACTGAATATGGCATTACTGACAATGTCGAAGCAGGTATCGATTACGATTTTAGCAGCGGGGTTGATTCGCGCATCTTGTTTAACGCCAAATATCGCTTCCTTAAAAGCGCTGATGAAAAACAGGCATTCGCCATTGGCATTTGCAATCTCACCAGTAAAAATAAATCAAATCCCTACCTGGTTGGCACACAGGATTTTAAAATTCTACGCGGACATGTTGGTTTAATGGAGATTGACGAGAAAACGCGATATTTTATCGGCATTGATCGCGACATAAATGACAAACTTAATATAATGGCTGACTATACCAGTGGCGATGACAATTATTCATCTATCGGGGCAAATTATCAGATAACTGATAAATTTGGCGTTCTTGCCGGTGTGCAATTACCTAATAGCGGTGGCGAGACACTGTTTACCTTGCATCTTTGCCTTTCCGGCGGATTAACGAAATAAGGAGAAACTCTCATGCATATTCCAGACGGATATTTAGGACCACAAACCTATGTACCTTTGTATGTTGTAATGGCATCATTTTGGACAGTAGGTATAAAAAAACTTAAAAATTCATTGCGAATGAAACAAGTGCCATTACTGGCATTAGGCGCTGCTTTCAGTTTCGTTATTATGATGTTTAATGTTCCCATACCCGGCGGTACCACCGGTCATGCTGTCGGTGCGGTACTGGTGGCGATACTGCTTGGGCCATGGGCTGCGATGGTGGCGGTATCCCTCGCTCTAATTGTGCAGGCATTGCTATTTGGTGATGGCGGGATAACAGCAATAGGTGCAAATTGTTTTAACATGGCTGTGGTGATGCCATTTGTCGGATGGTGGGTATATAAACTTATATCTGGAGCATCGCCGGTGAAGTCACCGCGACATTGGATAGGCGGTGCGGTGGCTGGATATTTGGCATTATCCCTTGCCGGAACTGTCACCGGTTTTGAGTTCGGCATACAACCAATGATTTCTCATGATCTCAGCGGACGCGCTTTGTACTGTCCTTTCGGTTTACAGATAGCGGTGCCAATTATGGCATTGGAGCATTTGCTGATATTTGGATTTGTTGAGGCAATTGTTACCGGATTGGCAGTAGCATATTTTCAACGAACTGCCCCTGAATTGTTAGAGCCGTTAACGACTGTTACCAGTAACAAGAAAAAAATGCCGCTTATACAACGTCTTGCGATATTTATGGGTATTCTTGTATTATTAGCACCTTTAGGCATATATCTTCCAGATAAATTCAGTGCAGGAACTGCATGGGGTGAATGGGGTAGTGATGAAATAAAAACTGAAATCGCAAAAGAAACCGGCGGAGAAGGTTATATTCCTCAAGGAATAGCTCAAGCAGAAGAAGATGGTTGGAAAGCACCATTTCCAGATTATAACTTGCCCGGGCAGGAAAATGCACCGTTGACTAAATTGATGTCAATTTATATTCTTATGGGCGCAATAGGTGTTATTGTATCCGGGTTCATAATCATGTTCGGCAAGCAGCTATTCGCGAAAAAGGATGAAGATGACACTACCGCTGTGGATGCTTGAACGCTCCACAAATACGATAAATAATCCTCCCAAAAGCACGAAAAAACGCAATCCACTGCGCCAGGCGATATCCAGCCTGGCGCACGTGCTGGAAGAAATGCTGAATAACGAAGCTATCGCCAGCCAGAACGGATTTTTGCAGATGGTAGACCCGCGCGCAAAAGTTATCGGCATATTCGCACTTATAATCATTGTTACCTTAATCCATAACATAACGACATTAATTATCGCATTTATTCTTTGCTTATTGATGGCAATATCATCAAAAATTCCCCAACGCCGACTCTGGCGAACCTGGTTGGCGGTTCCACTATTTTCCACGGCAATAGTATTGCCAGCGATGCTGAATATTGTAACGCCAGGTATTACTGTGTTCACATTATGTCATTTTAACGCTACCCATTTTGGCAATTTACCGTTGCCGCCAACGCTCACAATCACTGACACCGGCATTTACGTCGCCATCAGATTCGTGTTGCGCATATCGGTATGTATCACCCTGGCGTTATTGCTGACAGCGACAACAAAATCAAATCGGTTATTTCACGGGTTGCGCGCCTTTGGTGTGCCAAAACTTTTCGTCATGCTCCTTAGCATGATGCAACGTTATCTTACCGTATTCATTCGTGCTGCCGAGGAGATACATCTGGCGAAAATCAGTCGTTCTATTACGTCTGATCCATTGCGGCAGGAACAGGCGTGGGTGGCAGCCGGTATGGGTTCATTATTTCGCCGGACGCAATCATTGAGCAATGCGGTACACCTTGCCATGGTATCGCGCGGATATACAGGCGATATTTACCTGCTTGACGAACCGAAATGGCAGACATCTGATTGGGGATTTATAATGATTATGACAGGTTTTGCCGCAATATTGCTGGTGATGGGATAATGAATAAAACAAACATGATGAATAAAATATTCGATATAAATAACATAACTTTTTCTTATCCGGGTGAACAACCGAGTGTAAAAGAGATATCTTTCACAGTTAATCAAGGCGAAAGATTAGCATTATTAGGTGCAAATGGCAGTGGAAAATCCACTTTATTGCATTTGTTGGATGGGCTATATTTCCCACAATCTGGCTCAATCACCGCTTTTGATAAGATATTAACAGAGGATGCTTTAGAACGTCCGCCTTTTGGTCCTGATTTTCGCAGCAAAGTCGGCTTTCTATTTCAAAATTCTGACGCACAGCTATTCTGTTCTACCGTAGAGGAAGAAATCGCTTTTTCCCCATTGCAATTACGATGGGAAAAGGCTGAAATAATGCAGAGAATTGATGATACATTGAATCTGCTGGAGATATCTCACCTGCGAGATCGCACACCACAGAACTTGAGTGGCGGAGAGAAAAAACGCGTCGCTCTGGCATCATTATTAGTAGTAAACCCATCAGTATTACTACTCGATGAACCAACCGCCGGACTCGACCCGCGCAGTCAATCTATGTTGCTCGAGATATTGGAACAACTTAACGAACAGGCAGGTATTACACTGATAACTGCAACCCACGACTTAACACTGCTGCCACACCTTGCAGACCGCGCCATGGTGCTTGGCGAAGACCACTGTTTAAAGGCAGATGGTAATGCCCACGACATACTCCACAACACAGACCTGCTGTTATCTGTAAATCTAATTCACGCCCACGCACATCGCCACGGCGACACCATCCACCACCATCCCCATTATCACATAACTGAACACGAACATTCCCATGAGATTGAGTGATTAGAGATGTCCCAAAAAGCAGGAAAGCGTCCAAATTAACCGGTTCGTCCTATTGTCAGTTACCACGGTAACAACAGATATCTTTATATTTTTATTGACACAGTGAATGCTTGTAGGTATATTGGATTTATACAAGGAACACTGGGGTAACCACAAGGGATTGCCCCTACAATAGACAACATAAAGTGATGAATATAATGCAATCAATAAATCAACTAAAATTTGACACTATTACCCCTGTTGCGCCTCATGGTCTTGGTGGGTTAGTGCGTGACCATTTTGCGCATGGACGTCTATATGCGACTGTGGGTGCCCATGGCGGATTGCTGGGCATTGGCTATTGGGGTTGCCAGCATTTAGGAGCAGCCAATTTTTTCAAGGGTGATGCGGGAAGTGGTTGGGTTAAGATGTTTAGAGTATGTGTACGCATAGATGAGAAACGTTATTATTTAACACTTAATAATACATCGCTGTTTCCGTTCGGATATTCCAGCCAATGTGAAATTGATGGTGTTAGATTTTCGCATCAATTAATATTGCTCAATGACTCGCTGGTTCAACGTGCATCTGTAATAGATAACCCGTTGAAAAAATCTATTCAATTTGAAATGGTTCATCAGGAGGCATGTTGTGCTGTCGAACAAAATAATCGAAGATGGGAAGAATTTGTTTTTGACCAGACAAATAACGCGTTAATAATATCCTGCAACGATAAAAATCCACCCGCAGTTAATTTTTTGGAGCCAGACGATGGATCGCTTGCTCAGCACCGGATGCATATACCTGGATTGGTGTTGGATGTGATGCGCCGTTAAATGTCCGTCGTGGTTATCATCGACGTAGTAAATATTATCTTGCCAGTAGCCCAATTAAGGGTAGTGATGCTGCATATTTCGTCACATTCGCAATGGATAATCAGCAACTTGCAGCACGTCTGTCAGAACTTGCTGTGACGGTGCATGAGGAATGCGACCGGATGATAAGCGGATACGAACAAAGATTGCAACAACGACCTCGCATTGATGTTGGCGACGCTGTATTTAATTCCGCATTTGGACAATATCCTGAAATAATAAACTCTATGAAAATACCCGACCGTCCCGGTGCTGTGCGGGCAACCGCCGCCGGTTATTTCGTCTGGGGTTGGGATGGTATGACACCGTTGGTACCTTGTACTATTGCTAATGATGCCGAATATACTGCCGAAATATTCCGCTTTTTTCATAATAATCTTCATCCGCGATATGGCATACCACATGCCTTTACATCAACTTTTAATCTTTCATTAAAAGGCCCTTTCCCGGCGCAATGCCAATATATCGCCAGTCTTTATCATTATGCCGCCATCACCGGTGATATTGATCTGGTACGGGAAGTTATGCCAACATGTAAAATGATTCTGGACCATTGTCGCCGTGATGAAGTGCAAAATACCGGACTGGTATCCGGTGCTGCTTTGTGGCCGGATTTCCCCGAGGCAATGGAAGAAGATGGTCATGATATAAATGCGTTAAATAATTCTTTATTATATCAGGCACTGCGCGGCATGGAATATCTTGCCAAGAGCACTGGCGATGTTAATCTGGCAGATGAATGCAGAGAATGGGCAAAACGTTTACGTATTAATTTTGTAAAATACTTATATGATGTAGAAAAAGGATATTTTATATCATCATGTTCATCGCTGACCATGCTACCGCGTAAACATTATTGCTGTCAGGCGATTTACTGGATTACTCCATTTGCCCGCGAGTTAGTGTCCCATGCGCCAAAAAGAATTTCTGATTTCATGGATAATCATCTACGGTCGGACAAATGCCTGTTGTCATTGCCGCATTGGGATACCGCGTGGATGGCGGATGGCAATCAACTCGGTTCCAGTTATCCAACATCAGATTATTTTTACCTGAATATTCATAAAATTATCGGAAATGATTATGGCATGAAAGCCTGGCTTGGTGATGTTGAATGGTTTTGGCGGCAGCATACCGCGCCGGAAGCATTTACCCCTGAGGCAGAAAATGAAGCAGAACTGGGACCAGATAATCCCGGGTGCAAACAACTGCAGGCGGTGACATGCTGGTATTCCGGGCTTTATGCCGGAATAGCCGGGATGGATTTTGACCATGAAGGAATTACGCTGACACCATGGGGTGACATGCCTGTTAATATACAGGGATTAAAAATGCATGGAACCGTCATAGACCTGGCAATAAGTGGCAGGGGAAATCATTTAGGTACATTAAAGCTGAATGGAATTCCGATATCTCTTGCTTGTCATAAAATTGCCTGGTCGGAATTAGCGAACGGTCATGCAAAAATAGAACTTATTCGGACAGAAGCAGAGCCGCAACACCCGGTAATAGTTCGTGCAGATGGATTGCGAGTGACGCAAATCGAATCTAAACCCGGTGAATTATCAGCACGAATTGATGGTGAAATTTCTGGCGAAGTAGTTATTCGGGTATTGCCGACAGCGAAAGTTATAGTTGATAATCGATATATTGAGTGTGATTATGATGCTGATACCAGCACTGTCATCGTTCCATATCCAGGTATGAGATCAATGAATATAGAAATATCATAGGGGCATATTCCGGTGCGCTTCCCACTAAAGACTGGTATCACATTTCACCCAGCAAGACTGTCAACAATTTAGTTTATTAGGCCATTAGCAATCAAATTCGAACAAAAAAAGTCATAATTTTATGTAGAGATAACTTTTTTGTGTCGCTGCTCTGCAGCTTGATTTTTTATATATATTGCCAGGCTATTGATATTTCGCCACTCTGTGGCTGGTTTTTGTTGACATTAATAAACAATCTTAACAATCGCTATCCATAATATCAATAACAATGTCAAATTATAAAATAAGCCAGCCACAGAGTGGCGACATATTAATAGGAATGCAAATCGAAAATAGATTTTAAGCTGCAGAGCAGCGGCACGATAATTTCTTTTAATCACCAACCACTGTAATATAAACAAGAGCCGCACTACGCGGAAGTTCATGAATTACGGTATAACCTGCCGCCAGTTCTTTTCCGGTGAATGTTCCAATCACACCTTTGTCGGCGTCGCGCAGTTCATAGTTGTGTGCGGGATTCAGCATGGTTAGTTGGTGGGTGTATGATGATTCTGGGGCTTCTTCCATGCGGAATGCCAGCATTATTCCGCTGTCCTTCTCCGGGTCGAAGTAGGCGTAGCTGGTCCAATGTGTTTTGTCCGTCGGGCCATTCCACGGCGTCAGCAGGTAAAAGTCTTTCAGCAGAAAATCCTTTACCGTCTCCCACTCGCGAAGGCCGAAGCGGATCATTTCGAAATCGGTGTTCGGATCTTGTACCCACTGGGCGGATAGATTAAGAATGGGATTGTAGGAGGCTCGGAAGATGTATACATCCCGTTTTCCGTCCACCATAAGTTCCTCGGCCTGTTCGGTACACGCCGCCCCATGAAAGGGAACCCACCGGTTGAACGCCGTCCCCATGGAAAGGCGCAGTGCGGTAGTCGTCCGGTCGGCGTCGCTGCGCATCAGTGGGATACCCCGCCGTAGTGACTCCATGTCGTTGCGGCCGCCGCCACTGGCGCAGGAATCCACGAAAGTGTCTTTCCCTGTTCGCGCGCAATATTCGATAATGCTGTCCCACATGCGGTAATGCGCGACGACCGACTTATTCTCAACAATACCCTTGCGGTTTTCGCCTTCCAGGGTTGCGAGGGTGTCCCAGCATTTCCGAGGGTCGCTGTTGTTATCTTCGCGGTACATATCAATATTTTGCTTATCCATGAAGGAGATAATGCGTCCCAGTGTCCACTGCAGGCATTCATCGTTGCCAATGTTGTTGGCTGCCACTCCACATTCGATAGCCCATTCTTTCTGGTAGCCCCAATTCTTCACCAAATCATCAAGGTGGGTGACGCGTTCCGGCTCGAACCAGACCAGGGTTTTCATTTTATGTCCGTGGGCAAACTCGACGGACTCGCGGAATGAGTTGCCGGGCCACTTAACCGTATCCAGCTCCCACGTCCCAACCGTACCCCACCAGTCGCTCTCCACGGTATTGCCGTCAGGCGCAAAGTACCACCCGGCGTCAAACCAGCGATAATCTAACTTGATGTCTTCGCTCAACATCTTCTCCAGTGATGGTTTCCAGGTGAAATGACGCTCGGAAATGCTGCCGTCCGAATTGGGAATCCCGGTATCACCCGCCAGCCAGGTGGTGCTGAAAGGTTTCAATGTGTCGCCGTTGGCATTGAGCCGGGGCAGATTGCAGTCAAGGAACCACCGCCGCCAGAGATTGGTGGCGTAGTTCTCGTCCCGCACCGTGTATGGTAGAAATGACATCAGCGGTGAGCGAATTTTCTCGCCGGGTTTGAGGTAAGTGCAAAGGTCATTCGTGCCGGTGGCGGTGAAATGCGTGTTGCCATTGCCGTCGGTGGTGAACTGCGCCTCCCATGTTCCACCCCATCCCAGCGCGATGAGGGTGCCGCCGTCGTCGTGTTCCAGGTTGAAATATGGGAACCAAATGTGGGTAGGCCGACCTTTATCTGACCGGAAATGCACCGGAGCTTCTTCCAACATCTTTTCATACGGACGATACTGGTTTTCATGATCGCCCAGTATTCCCTTTAGAATCGGGTTTTCTCCGGCGAAGGTCATGTCCGCCGCCTGCATATTTCTGATGACACTCGAATTCTGTGTACCGGTATTTTCAAACCAAATGGTCCATTCATAGGCGCCGTATCCGGAATAGAATGCGGTATCTACCGTCACCTGCAGATCGCCAGCCTTCAACACGAAAATGTTGCTCTCTTTTTCCCCTATGACGGAATAGCGGTGATCCACCTGTCGGAATGTATCCGCCGGAAAACCTGTATAGGCCGTATCATCATATATAAACGAGAACGGCAATAAGCTCAAATCCGCGATAAAAGCGTTATACACCGATTTTTTATCTGCCATCAATTCATCTTGCAACATTGGAAATACCTCTTTTACCATTTCTAAAATAAGCATACAAAATAATAATGATATTTACAAATGCTTTTAGTATAAAAAAGAAAAACCGCCAGAGTTCCCGCAGAGAACCGAAATTTTGATGTAATTAGGTGTAACAGCGACATGTTTTCGCTGCTTGGGGGCGAACCTTTCCAATTTATTGGGGATAAGGTATTGGCTGTTTTAAACGACAACAAAACTTACTACTTCCCAACTTCCACTAACATTGCTTCATACCATGCCACCCATTCATCGCGTTTTGCCGGATTGTCTGAAACACTTACCGGCATGTCTTCGACGGTGGGGTAGACTGCTACTACTGTACCCTTGCCAAGGTGATAGCGGGTGGCCAGCGGGTTGCCATCCTGGTCGGCTATCAATACATCTGCACCGCGAACTTCTATTTCACAACGTTTGCCGCGGGGGAAACTATTGAAGCTCCAGTTTTTACCGCCGATTTCACCAGTTCTTGGTCCGGCGATGGCGCGGTAATCTACCGGTACTGCACCTATCAGGTTTTTATATGCTGTTCCCCATGTCTCATTATCGACACCATGCCAGATTAATTTTCCGCCGCCCTTTACCCATTCGGTCAATGCTTCTGCTTCTTCGACCCGCAGGTTTATGCTGGCAATGATCAGCACTTTTACATCGCCGGTCAGTGGTAAATCGCCACGGACTATCTGGACATCATGGCCACCGGTGCGCAGCAAATGATTTGCTATCAGCAGGTGGCTGGTGTTAGTAAATGGATTATTACCCGCGTTTTCCGGCACATCGCGGTTCCACCAGAACTTTGGCCAGTAAAGACCGATGGCATTTTTTGGCTCAATTGGTGCTGGTAATTCTTTCAGCGATTTGCAGAACTCGATATAATATTCCAGTCCCGGTTTTACGTTGTCGTCGGCATCAATTAAACCAAGGGTAGTCTCAAATCCATGGGCGGAATACGGGTGAATATCGCCGGTGATATCGCGCAGGCACCACCATAGAAAACCATTGGAACCAGATTTCCAACATTCGGGCAAGATAGTTTTCAGGTAGGAATCCTGCTGTTTTTTGCCAAATGTCACAATAGTGCCGAATTCCTGCACCATAACCGGGGCAAACTCCCGGGCGACCCGTGTATAAAATGGCAACAGAGATTGGCAGAACGGGTCGGTCATGCCGTCAAAACTTACCGAATGCCAACCTGGCACCGGGTAGGCATGCATGCTCAACAAGTCGCAATCCAATTGATTATCTAACCGCCATCCGGTATCGCTTTGTATCTGGTTTTGTTCGTTACCGCTGATAATTATCGCGTTTTGCCACTCTGTGCGGATAGCCTGATTGATATCGCTGCACCATTCCTGAACAGCTGCCGGTGGTGCCATCTTGCTGTCTTCCAGACAACATAATTCGTTTCCCTGGTCGATGGCAAGTACGCAATTTTTATGGCGCGCAATTATTTTTGTAGCTTCTTTAGCGAATGCTGTGGAGCGTTCGCGCATATATGGGTCAGAAAAGAGATTGCGTCCCTGTTTCCACTGCGGCCAGAATACGCCACCGCTCATGAAACCGACGAAAAGAGAAGGGTGGGCGGCAAGATTGCGTTCGGCAAACCAACCGAGCAAAGTATCCAGTCGCTCGAAGTTCAGGTGGTTATATACCCCGGCTTCCGGTTCGAAATCCTGCCAGCGCAAGAAAAAACGCAGGCTGTTTAAACCCAATTTTACCATGACATCAAGGTCATGTTTTATTTCATCTACCGGCCATTTCTGCCACAGTTCAACGCCGCAGGATGCAGGCCACCAGTTTGCGCCAACCGGAATAAATCGTGCGCCATCGCACTCGAAATATCCATCAGAATTAAGTGTGTATTTATTCATTTTTTGCTCCCTTAATAGTAAAAGTAAACTCCCCTCCTTGGCAAGGAGGGGGCAGGGGGTGGTATTCGACGATATGAAATTTTCAATATGAAATTATAATTTTTGTTCGGATTTGATTTTAACTATCCAACGTGGGTTTCACCCACAACCCAATTTTATTCTAATAGTTAAAGCCATATGAACATCCTCTGTGTTACTTTGCGTTGTCCTTTGCGTTCTCTGTGGTAAAAATAAAAAACGACCATCAACATGCTATATCCTAACTTAAACACAGAGTCACGCAGAGTTTTGCGCGGAGTTACACAGAGATAATATTACATTAATTTACAAACTACTTGTTTTATTTCAACGTTCTTTGGTTTTAATGTACTAATATTATACTACAATAAATGCCGCAAATCATCAGCAGTAGTTGATTCGCACCCGCAAGTAAACAGTTGTTCATCGGTGGTTAGTGATTGCATTTCTGCAATTATTTTTGGCGAATGGCCATTATGGGTGTTGTTGTTGAGATAGATATTTTTCGCTTCTATATCAATATGAATTGCTACTCCGGTACCGGTTATTTCGCAATTCTCTATTGCTATATCATGAATTGGTCCCTGCAAATCTATTTGCGGCGAGTTGCCGTTATTGGCAATTATGCAACGCCGAATCATACAGGAATGAACTTCAATCGGCATAGGGTCAGGTCTGGTTCCTATACCGCCGTTGATGTTATTTTCAATAATACAATCTTCTATCAGGTTATAGCAATCCCTTGCTCCCAGCGACATTCCCATCTGATTGCTGCGGAATTTGCAGTTTCGCACGGTGATGTGATTTGCGCGTACGCAAAAGAAAAACCCGTAGCGTTCGTTATTATCAGCGACACAATTATCAAATAAAACATCAGTGCTGCCCGCTCCCGGGTGCAGACCGTTGCCGCGATTGCCGGTAAAATTGCTATTTAATATTCGTACCGATTGGCACATTTGAAAACTGATGCCTTCACCGGCAAAATCATTCACTTGTACATGGTTGACTTCCGCATTGGCAGAGTTTATGAAGTAAATCGCACCGCCACGGCACGAACCGAGTTCAAACGGGTCGCCGGTCTTGTTTCCTTCGATGGTGAGATTGTTTATCTTTATATTTTTTGCGCTATCTGCCCAAATCAGCGGGTATTGGGTGATAACACGGGGTGAAGCGTTTGCCGATAAATCGTTCCGAATTCCCTGGTCGATGCCAACCCATCCGTCCTTTACCCAGGTGATGGTGGCGATGGTCTCATGAAAACCACCGGTGCGGTCGTCAGTAATCCAAACCGTCATTCCCGGTTCCAAACCATCTGTGGATGATAGCGGCAAGTCACGCATTCCGTAATTATGGTATCCAGCCAGCGGATATATTTTCCCCGGTGCTTTGCGCAGGATAGTATTCTCACCTTTGCCATTTATAGTAATGTTATCATATAGCCGCAAACCACGGTCAAGGATGAAATCACCCGCAGGCAGATTCAACACACCGCCGCCGGATTGTGCCAACAAATCAATATTTAGCTGAATACAACCCGCATTTCTACATTCTTCAGCAGTTAAAAATAGCTCACCCATATTTTTCTCCGTTTGTGCCATAGTAAAATACCCTTTTTAATACCGCAAATATTACGATTCTATTAATTTGCCATTTGCCATTTACCATTTGCCATTTCTTTGTTTATACCGCAAATCTTAAAATAATTTTCAATTTTCAATTTCCTCTACCCTGTTACCTTAATATCACGATCCAAACCGCTTTCCCAGGTAGTGGTGGTAATTCCCGGTTTTACTTTGCCATACGGCACATATTTTACCGCTTCCTGTAAGGTGTCAAGCAATTCTTTATTGCTGGCGCGAACGAATAGTGGTATGCCGGGACATGGCGCAGGATGGCTGATTATGAGCGAATCGCTGTACGCCTTACCTGTCCAGACATCTACCCAGGTTCCGCCGGGCAGGATGATGTCGCGGGTTAGTTGATGCGGCGCAAGCACTGGCGCAACCAGTAAATCCGGTCCTAATAACCACTGGTCGCCGCATGAATAGCATTCGGGACGTTCCGGCGCGGCCCACCACAGTGGACGCATTATCGGTTCTGTTCTGTCAGCCGTGATTGATAGCAGGTATCCTTCCAGTGCTTTGTGGATTTTCGCATATTCAAGAGCGGATTCTGCGGCTGCACCTTGATAGTTCCAGGGGAAATAACTGAATTGCAACAGTGGGAAAAATGCGGACGACTCGGTCCAACGAACGAAAAATTCATCAGTCGGTAGTGGCATATTGCTAATCATCGTCTGTACTCTGCCGGGTACCATATCCGGCATCAGCATATCATACCCCATCACCGACAGGTTTAATCCTAACGTCACCAGTGCTGTCAGGCCATTCTCTATTCCCCAATGAGAATCCTTGCCACCTTCGCGCCATAATATATTGCGACGTTGCGATAGCCAAGCGGTGCGTGTTTCGCACATTCCGGGAGCGATTTCTTCAAACAGACTAAGTAAAATATCGGAATATCCGGAAGGACCCGGGCAATCGTACCACGCCGATTCTGCCGGGTCTGGCATATACTTGGCATCGCCGCCGTCAATCTTGAATCCGTCAATGTCGACATCGTCGCGCAGTCGTAATAATTGTGCCTTGAACCAGGCATGGCCATCGGGATTGGTCAGGTCGATTAAACCGGCGTCGCCCCCCCACCATGTGAAGGTTGCCGGGCTGTTGCCGTCTTTACGCGGCACCAGCCAGCCTTTTTCACCCAGCATATCATAATTGGCAGTACCGATATTAACGAAAGGCGTCACCCATAATAAAACCTGAAAACCGAGATTGTGAAGTTCGGCGACCATCCCGGCTGGGTTGGGGAAATCACTGCTGAACTGCAACTCGCCAAATCCACTTTCCCAGCGGTCATCTATGGTAAGCACCGAAGATGGGTAACCATGGTCACGAATCTGCTGCGCCATATCAATAATTTTATCCTGTGTTATACAGCGCGGATACTGCGTCCAGGTACAGAATATACTGTCACCCAACAGGTTATTTGCCGGGGATGGCGCAGGCCAACCGAGATGTTTCAGACAGCGACGGGCAGCAGAAGGAGCATCTTTGTCAGCAAACAATCGAACTGTAACATCATCCGCCGCGCAGGTAATGCTCAACTGGTTGGCGATAGGGTCAAGATGAACCGACAACGCCTGGTTAGTTTCAATCAATATCGCGACGCCAACCGATGCAATCCACACTGGAGACTGTATATTGTTAACGGCGAACCGGGGAAAATTAATATCTTCGCGTTCCAGCGGGTAAGGTTGGCGATTGGCAAAACCATGCCCGTACCAATGCCCGCCACTGGCAATATCAAAGGACAGCACCTTACCGGCAGGCAATGTGAAAAAATCATCAGCAGAAACAGTTTGCCATTCATTTGGAGAAATATTAAAGCGAAGAAAGCTGGTCATAAAAGAATAGTCCTCTGTTTATATATTATCAAAAGGTAAAGGGGTTTACAAGGTGCGGTATAATCATAATCATATTGGATTTTTATACAAATACTGGAAAAATATGGTAGAATTATCAGGTTAATGATAAGGAGTAAATAATGAAAATAGGTTTTATACGTTCTTTTTTCTTAATAATCTCAATGGCAGTTATTTTTAATGTTGGATTTAGTGTCGAAAATGAAACTACCATTATCAACAATACCAATGCTACCGATATCAAGGTGCAGCTTACTTCTTCTAAATCACATGTTTTAATTGATGAGCCATTTTGGTTGACTTTTTCAATTGTAAATATAGGAAATAAGAATATAAATGTTGTAAGATGTGATATTCCTCAAGCTGATTATTTGAATTATGAGATAACTACACCTGATAAAAAAGTTCATAAATTTGTAAATAATATTCAAATGAATAAGTATTATTATTCTAATTTTAAAAAAGATAATTTTGAATATGATAATGAAATATTATCTCTTCAGCCAGGTGATAGCTATTCTCGAACAGATGATGACGTTTATGAAAGTTTCTCTATCATAAAACCTGGCAAGTATATTTATCAAGCGATATATTCTCTGCCAAAAACTAAAAACAACGGACCGCTCACTATTCGTTCAAATAGTGTTTGTATTTTTGTTGAAAAACCAGTTGGAATTGATAAGAAGGTTTATGATGCGATATCAAATATTGGAAGAAAATATAATCAATATTCAAAATGGTCAGTAAATGAAAAAGGTGTTCCAGAATATGAAATCATCATCAGTAAATATCCGAAGAGTAAATATATTCCATATATGATTTTCTACTTAGCTGATGAGCAACATTACTTAGGAATTGAGTGTAATGCAAATAATATTAAAAAGAAAATAACCTATTATAAGAAAGCTATAGATAATTATGATAAAGCAGCAAATATGCTGAAAAATTCATATTTGGCTGTTCTTTCTCAACAATATGCCGGACGTTGTTATGCAAATTTAAATCAAATAGAAAATGCTGAGGAAAAGTTTAGAGCTGCATTTTGTTCACCTGGTGCATCAACAGAGCTGCAGATGGAAATAATATCATGGTTAGTATTTCTTGAAGAGGGAAAATTTTATGTGTGGAGCAAATTGGCTAAACCCTGCGAAAAAGTTACGAATAAAGTAATGCTGCCTTTATTGCCATATGCCAATGCTTTGGGATATCAGGTTATGAAAGATGAAAAAACAGGAGAATCATTTATAATTAAAGGTGATTATAAGTGTGTGATTAAAAAAGGTGAAGTTTCATTGTTAAATTGTAAAGATGAAACACATTACGAATACATCAGGATTGAACAAGATAAGGATGGCAGTTTTCTTGTATCGACGTCAGTTATAGCCATGTTAATGGCAGAACGCTATGGCAGAGGAATGGGGAAAATAATGTCATATATGATGACTAAAGTTGAATGAACAAGAAATCTTTTTGGATTCAAAGATATTTAAAAATCCTTGAATCCAAAAATACGGTTAATCATGGTTCACGCAGGTTTAATTATTTTCCCATTAACTGCGGCTATAATAATCCCATCACCATCAATATGCAATGTCGGTTTATTTTCACTTAACTGCAATTCTGCTGCCGGTCCATCGCTTTCTAGTGTGGCGTAGTCTACCTGGATTTTGCCGGGACCCAACAGTATTAAAGTGGTGATATTGCCGCGGCGTATGACACCTCCGGCGCAACCAGCAAATGACCAGGCTTCATCGCTAACAGCTACAGGAATTCGTCCCATAACCACGCTGTCGTCAATATCAGTGCCAGTAATATGCGCGCCGACAGTGCGTCCAAGAGCGGTTAGCGGTGTTGCTGAAAGTTTTTGTGCTCCCGGAGGCAGTGGACGCATTACCGCCAGCCAGTCGGTAGCTCCCTGGCAGTCTACTGACAGGTGGCGTTGAGCGACGGTGTCGGCGGGTTTGCGGTAATATTCGTGCATAGGCAGGTGTTCTACTCGCCATGGTCGGTCGCCGCCGGCGGGCAGTAATAGCTGCAGGTCGGTGCCGAATCTGCCGCGGAATAATAATCCATTTTTCAGGTCGCCGGATTCGTCGTGTGCCATTACCTGTAGGTGCCATTGGTGGATGATATCATCTTCAATATCCAGCCGATCCCACATAACAACGTAATCATCTTTCACCCATAACCAGGCGCGTGCCGCTGCTGGTTTTTGAATTCTTGCGCGTCGATATGCTTCTTCGACCAGTTGATGTTCGCATACATCGCTAAGGAATATCGGGTCGCTGGGTTTTAGTACAACTGGGAATGCGCCTTGTTGGTAATCGGCGGTTGGCAAGGTGGCAAATTTCTCAATGCGTCCCGGTGCCGGGGGCATGCGTGATGTGTGGTAGCTGATGGTGCTGTGACGCCAGGTGTCGCCAGCCTCGCCGCCATCGTATATCAGCGGTTTGCCGTCTGCCACCAGTACGAATGACCCTTCAGTGCGGTGGTATCGATAACCGCCGGGACCGAGTTTCGCCATCAGCATGAACTCGTCAGGTTGTCCCAGTTTACCGCGGAATACTCCGCCAAAACCTTCCAGACGACGACTTGGCATGGTTGGTTCTGCTGCCGGGGTAATATCATCGGGGGTTAGTTGCGCTATCAGGGTCGGTATACTGCCGTGATATGCGCCATCCATTCCGCCTTCCAGCCATGCCCATAACAGGGCGTTAGCAAGTTCTGGTTCGCTGTCGCGCAGCCAGCGTCCGGTAATAGCCGCGATTTCTGGTATCCATGGGCCAAGATGGGCGTGGTCACCCATCGGAATCAGACGGCGGACACGTCTTTCTTCATTATATTGTTCGTAACTGCACCCATCTCGCATGATGTCGTAAGATGCCGGCAAACGCGGTGTGATAACATTCATCAGCCAACCAACAAAATCTGTTACCCGGGGGATAGATTTCAGATCAAGCAATCCGCGTTCTGCCAGATGGCTTGCAAGAAGCATCCGACATCGTAGCGATTGCAGGTAGTAACAGGCGGGGTTTTCGTACCATTTACCGCTTCCGGGGGTACAATATATGCCGATAGCCGCACCAAGCTGGGTGACGGAATGGCTGACCATTTCTTCTGCTGTCGGGTTATTCGGGAAACATAAACCGATGGTTCCGACGGCATCAACTCGGTCAGCCTCAAAGTTGGCGTTTCTTCCGCCATACCGCCAGTTCATCATATCCGGGCTGAGGAACATTTCACCGGCCATCAACAGGCAGGCGCGCATTTCTCGTTCTAGTTCATCGCTGAATGCGCCGCTGCTGACAATGGCGTCATAGGCCTCGGCCTGCGGTGCCCAGCATCTGCCGCCTACCGGTGACCACACATCTCCGTTTTCGCGAGAAAGCAGCAAAGCGCGAAGCTGTGCCGGCATTCTGGATGATAGCTGACGGGCTATTCGCCACCCGGTCGCCGGGTCGCCGGTCACCAGGAAGAAGAGCGTTTCCGAACCGCTGGTGTTCTTTCCGGTGCGTACCTGGTCCCACATTGGCGAGGCTACTTTCTCCCACAACGGTGCCATTGCCGGGTGCTTTATCCGTTCGCGTATTTCTGGTAATTTGTCGCGTTCCGCCAACAGGCAGGGACGATGACCACGGTCGGGTTCATCAAGCTGCCATTTGCGCAAATCGTCTAATCGCGGGAATGATGTTTTGTGGCGAACGTGGTAAATCTCTTTGCGGGGACCATCGCCGCGGGCAAAGTCTGATGCCAGCAATCCCCAATGGCGTTCGCCGGCAAAGCGCGGAAAACGCATTTCTATTTTGCCATCTGCGGTACTGTTGACGGTTATCATGGATATTGTTGAACCTACCATTTCGGGGTAGGGCCAGTCTAATTCGTGTCCGCCCGGGGGTGGACCGGCGGCGATGGCGGCAAAGGCGTGGTCAATCCACTGGCCGCGGTTGCGGGTGAATACTGATACCTGGTCGTGGCTTTCCAGTCCGTCAAGGGATGCCGACCAGCCAAATCCCGCCGGTGGAATCCACCAGGGAACGCTTTCCTGCAGGCGTGCCAGTTCTTTATCAG
>JBIJDE010000366.1:0-5283 GCA_044344305.1 Armatimonadota bacterium | reverse complement strand
TTCACCTTCAGATGTCCAGTGCAGGTATCCGCGTCCACCACGAAAACTCTCCATTCCCATGACCATTGTTGCGCCGGGTATCGCTTCGCCGCTTTCGCTAACTAACAGGTATTCTTCGTCGGCATGTGCGGTCAGGGTGAATGAACACTGTTCGCGGGTGGGGAATAAGTATGACACTTCTACTGTTACTTCCAATGGTCCATCATGATGCAGCGAAGTGGTACGCGAAATTACCGGGTTACCAGGTATTTGCCAGCGACCTTCACCGCGCCAAACTTTATCCGGTCCCATTACTGCCAGAATTGGTGCCGCAGAATCATTTGCGCTACCCCAGGGAATACAAAACCGGCTGAGTCCGGTATCGATTACCGCGGTAATTCCATGTGTATCAACAGTCAGCATTGATTTTTTCTTTGTAGTAATTGCAGTGTTATCTTCGGCAAAATACCAACCGAATGATCGGGATGATTTTTGCGGCAAGTCAGTGAAGAATAATACCCGTCCCTGGGCATCTCGTTGGTGTGCTATTGCGCCGATATCTTCATTCCAAACCAGGGTATCAATATCAGCCAAAGGAGCCGGCCAGTCCAGGCGTAAATCCTGTTGCGGAAAATTATGCCAGAAAGGGTTGGTTAATGTTTCTACCACCTGTTTATGCCATTTGCGTCCACTTAATTCAATAACATCTGGCAGATTATCGGTTATGTCCACAGCTTTGGCACTTTCCCATTCAGAAAATTCCAAATCAATATCTTCCAAAGGAGAACCATCGACACAAATATCGCGAGCCAGGAATCGGGTAGGAACGCCTTCAATACCAGGAATAGTGACTGCAATAAAACCAATTCCCGGGATTGCTTCTCCGCTGATGGTGAAGGTTCCATCTGCGTTTAATGGTGCGGACATGGTGGCTATTTCGCCGATTTTCGGTGAATCTATGCCGCATCCTTTTGCAAGGATATCATTTGGATTTACACCTGGTTCAGTAGCTTCGACGCCCAGGGTGACGGTAACATCAGTATATTGTTTATCGGCGAAACGAATCCATCCCGACAATTTCACTGGAACGGCAACTCTTGGCTGTTCTGGTTTTGTTGGCCAGCGTTTTGTTAACTCTTCCAATGCGTCAATATCGGCATCGATTCTGCGTTCAGCATCTCTTGCCGCTCTTTTTACTACTTCGATGGCTTTTGCTGCGGTATTTTCATCAAGATCAGCGTTCAAAAGTGCTTTTATTGAATTAAGCCGGCGTTCAAGTAGATTCTCTTTAAAATCTTCATAGGTTAAACCGATATCTTTTTCCGTGGAAGAACGGTAAAAATTATATCCAGAAGCACGGGCAAAATCGTCATAACGTCGCAGCAGCACTTCTATGCTATCACCGGCATCTTCCAGTGTAGCCATTGCAGTTGCCAAATCGCCAAGATGCGCCAGGGCATCGTGAAGGACAGTTTTTACTTCATTACGTTCTTCATTTGGCGATTCATTTTGTAAGATTGCCAATGCTATCCGGCGTGATGTTTCAAAACATTCATCTGCCAATGCTGCTTTGGCACCGGCGAGTGTAAGAGGGTAATGCCAGGCTTCTGGCGTTGCATATTCATTCATTGTAGGTTATAGAACCTTTCTTTTTTATTTCGGGTAAATAGCTGGAAATATTATAGCTAAAATTGCTGTAAAATACATTAGATTTTATAAGAAAATAAACCGATTTAACAAAAAAAATGAATATTGTTATGTTATAAAAAAGTAGAGACGCAAAATCTTGCGTCTCTATCGGTGTCTTTTATATACAGACGCAAAATATTGCGTCTCTACAGGAACAATTTTATTAAAAGACGCAAGATATTGCGTCTCTACTTTTTTATGCCATTTTGTATATGCCTGGTGGTACCGCACGGAAAGCGCCGTCTGCATCGGCGGCAATCTGACTCCCGTCGGTTTCTTCAATCAGCTTGCTTATTTTATCCCATGGTGATGCCAGTTTAAACTCAGGGAATACAGTTGAACCATCTTCACTGTGGGTTGGAACTATCAGCAGGTTGTCACTGGCAAGTATTGCTAACTCCCCGGGCAGGCAAACGAATGCGCGTGAGCCGCCTTTTTCTTTTAACAGTTTAGTTAAGTAACGGTTTTTATCTTGCATTTCCGGCGCGTGGATTTCTTTTATCATTCCGCTTGCCACCGAAAATGCTGGTGCCTGGTCGATGACGATGCGTTTTGTTTTAGTCCAGTTGTTCAGTTCCAGCATGAAGTCGCGTGGACCCATGCCATCTGCCGAACGAATAGGATTGGTATGTATTGACGGCAGGTTGACCGGACCATCAAAGGTGGTGCCTTCGCCGCCCATTACAGCTTCGGGGTCGAGTTCTTTGATATAGGCATAAATTTCATCCATGAACTTAATAGCCATGCGGTTGGTATCACCCGGGTAGCGCATGAATGGTCGCGGAGTAAAGTCGGCGGGGAATGCCCAACCCAGACAGTCAAACCAGATCCCTTTCGCGCCGCATTCCTGAATATAGAATTTTATCCATTTTTTTGTATATTCAATATAACCGGGGTGTCCGGGATTCGGGTGTGCAATGGTTGGTTGGTCTTCATTACCCCAGGCGGCGCATACGCGGCCATCGATGCCTTTGATGAACCAGTCGTCTTCAATATCTGGTCCGCCACGATACATCAGCCCGCTGTGGCTCATCCATATCAGTAACGGCACACCGCGGTCGGCCAGTCTTCGGCACATGGCGACGAACTCTTCTTTAGGGCCATGGTTGGGGTCGGGGTCGTAACCCAATGGGGTGGTTCCACTGTGCAATGGACGATTAGTAACCAGGCAATACGATACTCCGCTACCTTCGCCAGCATCCAGTCGGCGTTCCCATTCATCCGCCTGTTCTGTCCAAGATGGCTTGTTATTCCATGCCAGTCCCTGTAACCAGAGGGTTTTATGTACCCATTCCGGCGGTGCCTGGTAATAATGGGTAGCGTAATCCGCCATCCATGTCCACATTTCTGCTTTGGTTTTACCGTAATATATCTTCACTTCCGGCATAGTAAGGTGTTCACCCATTTTAAATTCAGCATGCAGGGTGAAGTCGTAAGATACGCCGCGACCGGCACTATCGGTATTTAAAATATAGCCAACCTGTGGTCGGCGACAGGTGATAGCAACCCAATTTTCCGTTTTTTCGTTATAGAATACACCGCCGTGAAATACCATGACGCCGGGGTAGATTCGTCGCCAGACATTTTGCATAAATTTCTTGCATTCTTCCGGAGTGCCATTATCATATCCAACATGGCCGAATTCATCGGTAGGCCCGCTGGAGTGCGATGATGAGAAAATCATCCGGGTATCTTCACCCCAGAATTTCCAGTTCCAGTTCATTAACGTAAATGTATCGACGTATAATGGTGCTTCTATTGGCGGGCCGCCGGGGCCGGGACAGGGGAGGCTAACCTGGTCAGCCTGTTCGCGGCGAATGGTGTAATGAACGCCAAAAGCCGGATGCTTCCCATAGGTGCGCAGTCCCATATCGCGGGAAATGACCAGGCCCCAACCGGTGAAATGGTCAAGCCAGCGTTCACCTTTCAACCGCACATCTTTTTCGTTCGTCGCGAATGAACGCGGGTAAAGCCGGGTTTTCAGCGGCAGTCCATTTACCAACAGTTCAGCGGCGCAAGGCTGCGATTGGTCAAGCAGTTCTTCGCCAAATAATGTTACTGATTGTACCAGACCGGTACTCTCATCATGTTTTACGATAAAATCGTTAGTCATTATATTTCTCCGTTTTTTTAGACATGATTAACAAGATTTACAGGATTAATTTATCCTGCCTATCCTGTCTATCCATGTTAATTGTTTTTTATTGCGTAATTAGTATTCCAGATAATGCTTTCACCTGGAGCAATATTGATATCTATGAATGGTTCCGGGCATACCGCACAGCCAGATGCGAATAGTGCGAATTTAACCAGCGGTTTATCGATATTGATAGATAATCCCTGTCGGATGTCATCATTCCATATGGTGAATTGATTGTTGGCGACAGTTTTTTCAAAGCCGGTTACCGGGGTAAAAAGTGCTCCGCGCGTAATTGCCCGTGTTATTCTAATAAAATTACCGTCAACAATAGCCTTGTTTCCCATTGGCAATGACGCGACCGGGACAAATGGGAATTCAAGACGCCATGCCGGACCCGGTGGCATTTTATCAACATTGGTGAAATTATGGTCGTAATAGTATTGCGAAATTCTTTGTTCACCGATATTTTCCAGTTTTTGTTCGACCGTAAAGCCAGGAAGGTTGTCGTTCAAGGTGATTTTGCGTTGGTAAATATAGCCGTAATCGCGCAGTGTCGCCTGTTGGGTCATGGTTATTGATTCTTTGCTTTGCTCGATCTTCCATTCTGACGGTTTTGTCACCGGGTAATCAGTATAAAAACAATAATCTTTATTATATGGTCGCAGCACTTCACCAATACCAATTTTCAGGAAAGTATCGCCAGGTTTTGCGGATTCGTAGGCAAGGGGACCGGCCATTTCACTGTCGCCGCGACCGAACTCTCCGCCGATGCCGATTACTGTCTGGTCATTAGCCGTCGGGTCAGTATCGCCAAGTTTCCAAGGTGAAAACCACGAATGTCCCTGGTATTCTAAATCAGAAATATTGCTTGACCAATCAAACCGCGCCCCGCGATAAATGCCATTATTTTTATCTGGCAAATGTACTGTCAGCGAAAGTTGAGCTGAACGTAATATAGCCGTTGTTTTTTTAGTGGTGCAATTAACCGTCATAAATATCCCTTCGGTCATATTATATTAATAATTAACCGGTTTAACAATACTTTTTCTAAAGAATTTAAGATAAGTAGTCTTATTTCTTTAGAATACATTTTATAAAGTTAGCGGGGATTATGCAATAGATGAAAAATGCCGTAGTAGTTTGCTTGAATAGATTTTTTACATCGATTAATAGGATTCAGAAGATATGATGAATTTGATTTGAAGGTATATTTCAAAATAATAATGGTCGGCTAATTATCAATTGTCTTTAATCCAACCCCGTTAGGGGTGGCATGTTAATAGTAGAGAATGATTATAATGAAAAATAAACCCCGTTCAGGGGTGACATGTTAATGTTTCTATATTTCAGTTCCGGTTCTTAATATAAAACGTCTTTTACATGTCACCCCTTGTAAAGGGGTTGGATTGTTAATAATTGATAAAAATATATTAAAATCATGCTTTTTTTATAACCAACTACTTATCTTTCACCTG
>JBIJDE010000450.1:0-4336 GCA_044344305.1 Armatimonadota bacterium | reverse complement strand
TTTTAACGGCCATAATTTATCTGGCGTACCTTTTATTACGATTCCGGCGCGGCAGGGGGAATAGCCGATGCAGAAACTGCGGACTATTACTTTGTTCCATCCGGCAGCCAGGGTTACGGTTTTTGATGCTGTCAGCAAGCCGTCATTAACTTTGCTGGTATATTTGCCGGGGTCGATGACCTTGTCATTCAGCGTCCATTTCAGGAAAGTCATTGGGTGGCTTTGGAACTCGAATTCTACATCGGATGCGGTGGGTGAATAGACCCAGGTTGCGCCATAATAGACCTGCGCGCCGCCCATAACGAAACGGGTGTCAAGGTCGTTGATAGTTGTCGGCGTCCATTTCACCTGTGGATTGCCCCAGAATCCCCGGGTCATTTCACCGGAATATACCGCTTTCAGGTCTACTTTGCCATCATCAGGCGGGTATACAGCAGTGCTGTAAAGTTTTTTCACAGCTTCCTTCATTGAATCAGGGTTAGGGTCGTACTGGAAATTTTCTGCACCGGGTCCGCCAAATGGGCCGCATTTCAGCCAGTTTCGTATGGTGATGCCATCGGCAATACCCTGGAATGATACCGGCGCCCATGAACCGGGATACAACTTGGCTTCAGTCGGTTCGTCATAGGTGGTGGTACTGGCGGAAAGGTCGCTGTTTGCCCACCAGAATTTTGTATGTCCGCCATATGTCGCGCTGAAGTTGATCATGGTGCGCAAATCGCTGCCGAATTGTTTGTCCAATGCGGGAATTGCGGCGCGCGGTATGGATGTCAGCAGCACAAAGCCTTTGCTGTCTTTATCGATTGTATAATTATATGTTGCGCCATCAATTGCGCCTACATGGGCAAATGATGCCAGTTGTCCGGTGCGGTAAATTTGCGGCGTTGCCGGGGTTTTGCCGGTCCAGGTTGGATACATGCCGATTCCCACCGGTTCCGTTTTATCGCCATTTTTAAAGATGCCGAATACAAACCGTGCGTCGCCGGGACGACCATCAGTTGTTTTGCCGGGGGTTGCGTTGACATCACCCTGAATATAGAAACTAAGGGTATCCGCCAACTGGTCATGGGTGAATATGCGCGGAAGCGGCGGCAGCGGTTTCGCCTCAAATGTATTTGCTAACCGGGCATGCCAGCGCAGGTAAAGATGTTCGGTATCATAAAGACAGCGAACTTCAACATTCTGTTTGTCGTCTGCGATGAAAGTTATTGGCCGGCACGACTCCCAACCATCCATCGATCCGTCCATGTTGGCGCCGCCAAGTGCCGGTGAGATAAGCGCGACATTTGCTTTGCCGGCACCGCCGCGGATGCTTAATACGATATCGGGAGGCGAGGCGATTTGTGATGCCGCGATTGTAACTGTTTTTTGGATAGTAGTTAATTTCGTGACGGGGTTATCTTTCAATGACCAGCCTTCGGCCTCATAAATCATCGGGGTATATTTGCCGACGGCGAAATATATTTTTCCATTATCTTTGTTGGCATAGGTAAAGCCAGCGAAGAACTCACCGGGAAGGGCATAAACGCCAGGTCCCGGGAAAAGGGTGTCAACGTACAGGCCGTCCTGGTTGTATAACAATATGCCGCAACGGGACTGGTCGATAACGCTGATTAAGCCGTTGATCGGTTTGCGTATCCGCATGGCGCCATATATTTCACCGGGTTTGGCTGCCCAGCGCAATGCGGTTCGGCCGGTGCGCCATTTCATTTGAAATGTTCCGTCAGCTTTTGGTTCGTAATATGAAATTTTGAATTGATGACCGAAATTAGCGTCAAATCCGCCGCCGCGAGCCTGGACATAAAAGCCTTCTTTGTCACTGCCATCAACCTGGCACCAGTCGCTGTTATACGAATCGCTGACCTCATTGCCGCCGTGAATCGCATCAGCAGTGCCTTTTGCCTTGGCTTCAAATACAGAATCGGTGAGTTGTTTTTTCCATTCTTTATAAATAGGGTTGCCGAATTGGTCAAAATCGGTTGGAGTCAGACGCCATACATCGCGGCCGCCCTGGGCGATGGCGAGAAACGAAAGGTCTGTCAGCCAGTTTTGTCCGTGGTAAATTAACACATGTCCGGGCAGCGATGTAGGAGTTAATTCTTCATTATCCACCTGCCCATTGCCATTATTATCATGCCACAGGTATTGATTTTTATCTTTCAGGACAATACCGGCGGAAAGTAGCCATTTGTCACCGGCGTAGCGGTAAATATTCCAACTGCGTCCGCCGGCAAGGTATAAATTATTATTTGTTCGTATCGCCACCGGTTTTACCATTCCCGGCAATAAAGGGTTGTTGCCGACATTTGGCCATACTGCGTCAATGGTAAAAGTATGTTTTTCGTAATTAATTTTGTATCTGGTGAGCCAGTTATTATGTGTTGGCAGGTACATATCTTCGGGATGTTCCGGGTCGATACCGTAACTGTCATTGGCCTTGGTCTGGTATGTTGGGAAGTCGCGAATATAGGCACCGGTTTCCGCGTTCCATTCAGTTACCCGGTTAGGACCGGCGGATTCCACTACCAGTAAGCGGTCATTGCCTTGTTCATCTTTCCAAGATGCTAATTTAGTTGGAGACATGAAAGTTTCTTTGTCATAAGTGCCGGGTTTCTGTTCATCAAGTTTTCCGAATGTGCGGGTAATTTTCCCGGTTGCGTCCAATTGATAAACTTTATTCGCCCTGGTATCGCTCAGGTAAAACCGCTCTTTGCTGTCTACTTTCATATCAGATGGTTTTATCTTTGCCGGTACTTCAAATATGGTATTCCATTTAGTGCTGTCTACTGGAATGCCATCTTTCAGCTTCATCGATATAACAGAAGTTTTGTTGTTATCGGTTGATAACGCGTAAATAGTGTCGTCAATTACAGATATAGCCTGTGGCTGAGAGATAGGGATGGTTGCTAAAATAGTACCGTTATCGCCATTATGAACGGTGATTTTATTAACAAATTCAGTATTGCTTTCCTGGTACCAGTTTTTATTGATGATTTTTCCGCGTTGAGCAACATAAATGATGTTTTTGCCTTTAACGGTAGGATTGCTCCAAATCGCCATGGATGTTACCCAACCATCGGGAAGGTATGAATTGCGGCGATTTGCCGAAGGGCTGTTGCCAAAAGTGCGTCCGTCTGTACGATATACATATTTTGGTCCGCCATCAGTACTGAACGCCCAAACCATCTCGCCATCGGTGACTGCTGATGAACCACCGGCAGCACCACCGGAACCAAAGGCACGAATGAACTGGTCATAGCCCACCGGTTTCTTTAAATCAACCATTGGACTGTTAAGGCCATTCTCCAAGTATCCGTAATAAAATACCGCGATGCCATTTGGAGAAACCGCGATATCCATTAACGGTGAGCCAACCGGGTCACCGCCAAAAGGCTCTTTAGCTTTCCAATCATCTGGTGATGGCAACCACCCGGATATGCCGCCGAAAAACTTGGGGGTAATGGCATGCCACTCGTCATTCGCAGGCCATTTGTGCGCCGGGGTATAAATGCCTTTTACCGCGTAATCACCGGGGGGAACCGGCATATAATTATCGTCCAACCCATTCCAGTTTTCAATAAATTTCCCACCATTTTCTGCTGTAACAGTACGTACCACACCGGAAGCGAATTGACTGATAATCCAATCGGTATTTTTCGGGTCAACAATCGCCAGGGTGACAAGGTAAGTCTTTGGCAATGGTCCGGTAGTGGGGAGCTGGTAGCTGACCGGAACGCCGATTTTAGCGGATGCAGTATCCTGTGCAAAAAGCATGGATGCCAGCATAATAGAAATGAGTACGGTAATAATCTTTTGCATTAGTTACCCCTTTTTGATTCGTTTTTTGACATGATTAACATGATTAACATGATTTTATGTAGATATAACCTTTTATGTGTCGCTGCTCTGCAGCTTTAATTTCTTATATACAATACAAAACTATTAATATTTCGCCGCGCTGCGGCTGGTTTGTTTGATAGAACAAGATTATTATTTAGCATTGTTTCCAGCCGCAGCGCGGCGATATATTAATAGTAATGAGTATAAGAAACAATACTAAGCTGCAGCGCAGCGACACCGATTACCTTGTCCAATTCATTTGTCTTAGGGGTGGCATGTTTAAAAGTGTAAATTTTATGCCAGTTGATATATTTACAACCCTTTTACATGTCACCCCTTTCGATACTCATAATTAACAATATAATGTTAATTACTCGAATAGGAACTCACCCCAGTTGGATGGTGATGGTTGCAATTCGAATACGATGTCGTCTACCAGACCTGTGGACTGGTTTGACCAGTAGGTGCGCAGTCGGGTGCGGACACCGGCGGGGTC
>JBIJDE010000173.1:0-8912 GCA_044344305.1 Armatimonadota bacterium | reverse complement strand
CAACATCGCCGCGCAGACTAAGTTTTGGTGCAGGTTTTAGATTAAGCACTGTTAACGGGATAGCGATTTCAACGGTATAACCTTTATTCGCGTCTACATTAACCTTGATTTCTGCTTTGTCGATGACGTCTACATAGTCGACTACCCATCCCTGAATTACACCAGAACTGAATGTGCGAGGTTTTTTCTCGTCGCTCTTGAAGCGATAAAGAACAGCGGTTGGTTTACCTTGCAGATTGCCGATTGATATCCGCAGGTCGCCCTTTGCAGCACCACTGCGTTTTGGGTCGGCCTTGGGGTCGGTGGCAAGTTGCAGGTCTACGGTATCGCCACAGGAATACATCTGGGAGATATCCTGGGCACCGTTAATCCATGGTGTGGCATCTTTAACCTGCCAGCCAATATATAAATTAAGGTCATCATACGCTAATGCTGTTTTCACTGCTGCTTCATCAGTCTTTTGGTAAGCGATGCGGTCGCAAACATTGAAATCTTTGTCGAAATTACCGCTGAATTTAACAGTCGTTTCGCGGACAGCCAAGCGGCCACCGGCCGAAACTTGCAGTGCCTGTTCACGCATTGCGAGGGCCTTCTTGGTATCTGCATCGCTGATAGTTATTGCGCCACCGGGAATAGCGACAGTCTTTTCCAATCCATTTAATGATACATACCATGCACCGGCTTTTCCTGCCTGGATATAGACTTTACCGTCTTTAGCCTGGGTCAGGCTTCCGCCGAAGTCTTCGCCACCGCTACCCGCCGGCAGATTTGTCATATCGGTACCGGGCAGTGGTTTCGCCGGCCAAACCCATTCAAATACGTTGCCATTGAATATACGAGTTATAAAGAAACCTTCGGAGCTAAGTGCCCACCATTCGCCGAGGTTACCATTGATAACCCAAAAATTGCCAACACCAGGCAAATTAGCCGTTCCAATTGGACCATAAGCACCGCGGAATAATCCATTTTCTGGTGCTGGTGCAAGATGTGAACCATGTACCTGGAAATATGGGTTGGGGTATGTCCACAATAATTTTCCTGTTGCAAGGTCAAAACATTCCCACAGGAATCCGGCGGGATTGCCTTTTACAACAAGATTGACAAGTATTGTTTTATTGTCCGCACTTGGCACGGCACAACTGTAATTGGTCTGATAACCATTGCTCATGGCATCTGGCATAGTTTTTAATTTCGTTAAGTCATATTTTGGCGCGCCATTATCGGCGAATCCATCGATAGCGAGTGCTTTTAACTTGCTGTCTGATTTGTCTAAACCATAGAATGTTAAATCCGGTCCAAGATTGAGAGACCAGCTATTGCTACCAGAGCAGTATAATGCCCCAACTCTATTCTGAACTTCATTTGGCTGTTTCTGACCGTCGCTGTTTAAGTCTGTCCAGATTTCTGTATTGCCGGATTTTTTATCAGCATCTTTGACATTATTATTTATTTCCACACGTAATTTATAATTGGCATCACCCAATCGTTCCCATATTTGTATGGTTCCGGTACCATAATTCATTTTATCAGTCACGAGATATAATTTGCCATTAGCACCTTCGCGATAAGTTGCAAATCCATGAATTGACTCGTCAAAAGTACCCAAACATGCTGATTGACCTGTTTTAGTATCCAACTTCCATTCACAGCCTTCACTGACCATAACATCAGGGTCGCGAGGGTTGATGGCTGCACCGGATGCACCATAATGGGTTGGCCCAAAGAACTCTTTCACAAAGGTGGTTTTTGAGGGAACTCCGGTCTTTCCCAATGCCCATACGCTGACACGTTTAGGAAATTCGTTATGTTCCATTACCCATAATTTGTTCTGGATATCTACGGCAATGCCAGCAGGATTTAACATGCGGTTTGTTTGCCATGGGCCAATCTGACGTCCGCCTTTATCGCCAACACGTTTGAGTTCTTTGCCTTTTGCGCTGTAGATAATTATTTGATTGTCCGGGTCGCCAACGCTGACAAAGATACGTCCTTTTGAGTCGATTGTTAATGAGGTTGGATTAACCAGACCTTTGATGATAACTTTTGATTTGCCATCTGTCAGGTCAACAGACAGAATATCTTTATCGCAAATTACATAAGCGGTCTTGGCATCAAGAATCTTTATAGCACCTGATTTTGCCAGTGGGAATGTTTTCAGCAATGTGCCGGTGTCGCCATCGATGATTACCAGGCTGTCATCGGTTGTTCCATATATCATACCGTCACGAGCATCAATTCCATTCAGATGATCAGTAGTTCCGGTGGTGAAAACATCTTTTACGTTTAGAATATGGGTTTTGCGTCCGGTCCATTGTTTATACGCGCCGGTTTTGGCATCAACGCGAGTCATCATGATAGCTGAGTTCATCCATGATACTTTTTGATGCAATACATATACCGAACCTTTATCAACAGCAATTACTTCGGGGTCGCTGGCGCCGGTGGTATTTTGCAGACCCCAAATTAATTTGCCGTCAAAGTCGGTTGAAATAAGGTGGCGTCCACCCTCGGCACCATTACAAGCCAGATACATCCGTGCACCATCTGTCACTACCGCACTTGGTACGCCATGGTCACCCAACCAAAAATCTTCCGGGGTTGCCTGCCAAGGGGCGCGACCGCTGAATCCAGCCCAACCGCGCAATGATAAAGTCGCGCCGGGATGAGCAATGGCTTTCCATGTATAGTTTCCGGCTCGTACTGGCTGACCGGGAATACGATAAGTTGCGTCGGTAAGGCCGTCCCATTGTATGGTAACTGGGCCTGCGCTGCGAGCATCCTGGTTTAATAGATGGCGCGCAATGGTGCCATCTTCAGCAACTAAATTAAGTGAAACATATCCGTTAAACGGCATGTTGAAGGTGATAGGTTTGAACCCGGGCCATTCAAAGCGTTTTACCAAACCTGTCCAATCTACTGAAGGAACGCCTTCACGCATGCTGACAGGGAAGGTGCGGCCATCGGCAAGACGAACTGGTTGTGGGTCAACTTTTCCTTTTGCCGCAATAGTTGCCCATCCCCAATCCTTGAATGAACGGAAGGTGAATACACGGTCAGGAGTTTTTGATTTTTCATCAAAGATATCCTTGATGGTGATACGGCCAAATGCGCCGGCAGTGAAGTTTGGCTCAATGGTAAATTTAAAACTATCATCTATTGCCGGGGCAATGCCGGATATAGACATCAATTTCCAAGGTACCGCGATTTCTTGAATATATCCTTTACCATCTGCGTCTATATGAAATGCTTGTTTTGCGCCATTTTCCAGCGGTTCCAAAGCCGGTAATACATTATCTGCAAATCCATTCGTTTTACCCGGGCAACTGCGACCTAAGACTGAGCGGCCCTGGCTGTCCCGCCATCCATCCCACCAGGTAGCAGTTTTATCTTTGCCATTTGGAAAAAGAATACAACGGAATTGCAGACAGTCGCCATTAAACCCGTGTCCACCCAATGCTTCCGGGTTGTTTAACGGGGTTGGGTCTTTCCAACGTGCCAGTATATATAAATTATCTGCATCATACATGGTATGAAACCATAATGAACTATTATCGCGCAGGTGTTCTAACTCGCCACATGCAAATATACCACCGCTGAGATCCCAGTCTTTAATATTGCCATCTATGACAACCGCACCGGGGGCAGGCACCACACGCAGACCGCGATTCTCAGTTTCGGTAGCAAACGCGATACTCGGTACAGTAATTAAAAGTGCGAGCAGCAGTCTCAAAAACATTGGTACACCCAGACGAAGTCCGGTAGTACGCATAATGGTGTTCATTGTTAACCTCCAATGAATATAGAGAATTTACAGGCAAGCACCGATAATAATTCGGTACTTTAAACCGATTTAACAAACATTATAATAATTTAGACAACAAAGAACGTAAATAGTATCGCGAAAAACGAAGCTGTATGCAATGAAGTAGTAGTATGTATTACAGCTGTATGTTACAATAACCATACTACACTGAATGGGGGATGTCAATAGATTACGAGGGTGAATTTTGAAGAAAGATTATTATTTGGTTATACATGGATTTATTGGATAGATAGGATAAGGTTTGCAATTGTTTTCAAGTTACCTATTGACATGTTAGTGCGTGCTGTGGTACATTGTTAGTGCGTGCTAACAATGTAGTTTGTATAACCTAATTAACTGCATCTATGTCGCACAGTAACACTCTTGCAGAGGTAAAAAAATGAATAGTTCGAAGTCACCCCATTTGCACACTCCTTTCTCGGGAATTATCTGTAGTGTGATACTACTGGCAACGGCCATCATGGCCACAGCACAGGGTACCACCGAGCAGCGCTTGGAAGCACTGGAGCAACAGTTACAGACTTTGCAGCAACCGGCAACGCCGACCGCGGAACCATCGAAATTTATCTTGGGAGGCTATGGCGAAATCCATGCCAACCTTGAACAGGGCGGCAGCAAACAGGCTGATATACATCGTTTTGTGCTCTATCTGGGGTACGATTTCGCGGATTGGATTAAACTCAACTCCGAAGTCGAGATTGAGCACGCATTTGTTGCTGACGGCAATGGCGAGTTGAGTATCGAGCAGTTGTATTCGGATTTCCTGCTGAAAGATAGTGTGAATCTCCGTGTCGGACGTGTGTTAGTTCCGGTAGGACTCGTCAACCAGCGTCACGAGCCGACCACCTTCAACGGTGTAGAGCGTCCCTCGGTGGATCGAGTCATCATTCCATCTACCTGGTTTTCCGAGAGTGTGGGCGTGTATGGTGCACTCGGTCTGGCAGTGAAGTATGAGGCATACTTGATGAATAGCTTGAATGGTTCAAAATTCTCGGCAATCAACGGTATTCGCGATGGTCGCCAGAAGCAGCAGCCTGGTCTTTCCGAACTGGCGGCGAGTGGACGCGTGGATTATTATCCACTGGTCAACAGCGATCTGCACATCCCGCAGCAGTTACGCTTGGGTGCGTCATTCTTTGCCGGTGGCGTGGACAACGGCAATAAGGGCCAGAACCCCAGCCCGCCGATTGATGCCAGCGTACAATTGTATGCGATAGACGCGGAATATAGCATCGGCAAATTCGATGTCCGCGGAGAAGGCGTCTTGACAAAGATCAATGGTGCTACCAACATCAATGCCGCGTACAACGCCAATGTCGCTTCGGAGATTATGGGGTACTATGTGGAAGGTGCATTTCATTTCTGGCCGGAACGCTGGAAACATGGCAAATTGCAAAATTCCGACGCGATAGTATTTACCCGCTTTGAAAAGTTCAATACCCAGCACAAAATGCCGATTGGCACCGTGGCGAACAAGGCGGGAGACCGCGAAGAGATTACTATTGGCATCTCCTTCTTTCCCACCCAGAACCTGGTGGCGAAAGCTGACTATCAGATTAGAAGTAACGCCACCGGTAACAAGGTGAATAATATCATCAACCTCGGTCTCGGGTGGGTGTTCTGACAAGCGCAAATATGAACAATACTGATTCGTCTGCCCGCGAAGATGTGGGTTTCCATCGATATGGTCGCGGGCGGATACTTGTAAGGAGGGTAGTCATGATAATCAATCGCAGGTGGATAGTGGGCTTCATGCTGCTCGGTATCGCTCTCATCTTCTCCGCTCCGTCGGCACAGGCCAATGAATACTTGACACAGGAAAAGGCACTGGAACTGGCCTTCCCCGGCGCCGATTTGATCACGCCCCAGACGGTTCTCCTCACGAAGGAGCAACGGGAGCAGATCGGAAAAATGACGCAACAAACAGCAGTCACGCCTAAGTTTGACTACCATACGGGGCTGGCGAAGGGTGTCACACAGGGATATGCGGTGTTTGGCGATGCAAGCAGTAAATCCGACCCGTTCTCCTATATGCTGGTGTTGGCTCCCGATTGCTCCATACGCATGGTGGAGATATTGACATATAGCGGTATACGCGGTCACGAAGTACGACAAAAAGGCTTTTTGAACCAGTTCAAAGGGAAAACCGCACAAGATAAGATTCAACTACGTAGCGACATTAAAAACATGGCCGGTGCCACCATCTCCTGCCAGTCACTGACTGACAGCATCCGCCAGCGTATGGCGTATATCTCGGTGTTACTACCTCCGCAGACATCAAACATGAACGCAAAGGCAGAAGCAACACTAATACCAATTGTGCGTGAAACAACTCCCCCGGGCACGAATCCAGCCTACTACCGGCGCTCGCAATACTTAATGGGAACGTTGTTGGAGATATCAGTCGACACCGCTTACCGAACAACAGTGGATAAGGACGTTACCGCCGTATTCGCAGAGGTAGCCCGGCTTGAGGATGTCTTCAGCACTTTCCGACCGGGGAGCGACACATCACGCGTGAACCGTGCTGTTCCCGGTACACCAACGTTGGTTAGTGATGATTTTATTACTCTTATCACGCACTGTCGGCGCATGACTGAGCATACAAAGGATGCTTTTGATGTGACAGTTGGACCATTGGTACGTCTGTGGAAAGACGCGGTTAAAGAAGATCGGTTGCCGCCCGAACTTGTCATCATGAAAGCGCGAGAAGCGGTGGGCATGCGCTACTTGACCTTTGATACCGAACGACGGACGGTCACTCGCATGCGAGACGGAGTATATATCGACTTCGGAGGTATAGCCAAGGGGTATGCACTCGACCGAGCAGCGAGTATTCTCAAAAAGGCTGGTTTGACGGCGGTATTACTAAATTTCGGAGGGCAATATCTCGCTGTTGGTCCACCCAAAGATGAACCCTACTGGCGCATTCATGTCCGTCATCCAGATATGTCAACTGACCAGACCAGAGCACTCGCCGAACTACACCTGACCACCGGGTCCATATCCACGACCGGCGACTACGAACGTGGATTGTTCATAGGAGGACGGCGCTATTCGCATATCATCAACCCGCGAACCGGACGACCAGTGTCGGATATGCTTAGCGTCACCATCGTAGCCGAAACCGGGATGGAAGCGGATGCACTGTCAACTGGGTTTTTCGTTATGGGTGTAACCGATGGGCTGCTATATGCCAATCTACACGAAACTGCGGTGCTGATGATGGATCAGAAAGGCGAACTTGTACAGACGACTGCGTTGCTTAAATATCGCTGATTCACATAAAATCCGCAAGCGATGATACATCACCTTGTTTCGCCTGGCAATTCTTACATAATGCTCGCGTATCTGCCGTGCAGTGTAGGTATTTACCGCGGTATGTTAGAAGGATTGACAAAGTAATATTTGAAATTATTACGGCATATTTATCAGGTATAATATTGTATAGGGGAAAGTATGATAGTTGGTTATAGTGTTATGAATAAATTATTAAATGTTTCTTTTATGGGTATGTTACTTATATTTTTTACACATTGTTGATTATCAACATTCTGGAATTGTGTTGATGACAGTTCATATTGTAAAGTTTTGTTTTGACAGGTGACTTGTTCAAAATGGAGCAAGTCACCTGTTATAATCGATCTTTCTAATAAATAAAGCGGTAATTGTAGACGCAAAATATTGCGTCTCTACCACCATTTATAATAATTTGCTGAACACTGAACACTGAACACTGAACACTGAACACTGAAAACAATTTTAAATTTTTAATTTTATCAACGCTTTAACATGTTTTCTTTCTCCAACAGCTTTGAATGCATCGGCGATATTGGCAAGCGGGTAGGGTGTATCCATATTTAGCCAGTTGGCGGCGTCTAATTTCCCCTGTCGGATGAAGGCTACTATCTCTTCGTGGGTTTCTGATTCGTCGTAACCGCGATTGAGGAAGGTGAAAGAGCCGCGTGCTTTGCTGGGTGACAGCAGTGGGGAACCGAATTCGTCGATTCCATAAATGCTCAACATGCCGTCTGATTTCAGGTAAGGTAGTGCATCATTCAGGGTATTATGTTTGCCGATAACATCGATTATTACATCATAACCATCAGGATTGGCTGCGTTTATTTTTTCTGCCAGGCTTGCATCTTTATAATCGAAATATTCAGTTACGCCAACAGCGGTGCCTTCTTTTTCACGTTCAATGTGACCAATCAAACCGACTCGGGATGCGCCAAGGTTTGCGCCATGGGCGGCAAATGCCAGACCGTTGCCGCCGGAGCCAACTACCAACAGGCTCATGTCGGCTTTGAAACCCATGCGAGTGAGGAATGAATATGTTTCGCGCCAAGTGATAATCATGGTTGCGGTGGCGGCGTCGATATCTTCTGGAACTATTTTGTTCCAGCGGTAACCTTGCCATTCACCGGCAGGACGACCATCTTCACTGGCGGCGATATGGTCAACGGCGATTCCGTATTCGGCAAATCCACCCCAGCAGATATCAACGCCGGGTGAGGGTAGGGTGCCAACTCGGGTTATAACATCACCAACTTTGAAGTTGCGAACTTTTGCGCCAACTTTAATAGCCCGGCCAATGCTTTCATGTCCCAGTACCGCTGGATAAACAGGTGGCCATGGGAAACGACAGTTTATCAGATGGGTGTCGGTTCCGCTGCAGGTGGCACCATATAACAATTCGCATAATACCTGGTAATCACCCGTTTCCGGAATCGGTACATCAAGAACGTGAAGGTCATTTGCCTTTACAATAACTGCTGCTTTCATATTATTTTTCCTTTTTTAAATGTATTGCGATATATTAGGTAATGGTAGGGGAGCTGTCCCCAGCTCCCGCGATAGTGTCTTTTTCATAAGGATGAACCGGATGTAACGACAAAATTAGGTTGAAAATCACAACACCCCGCAAAATGTTCTGTCGCTATTACGCTTTTGCACATCATTATTCCGGTTCAGCGCGGGAATTGGGGACAATTCCCCTCCCTTATTTTTGCAAAAGCCTCTTTATAATTTTTACGCCTGTCCCGGTCCTTTATATTCGCGGCCAAATGGCAAACCGAATGGCTCTTCA
>JBIJDE010000114.1:0-11604 GCA_044344305.1 Armatimonadota bacterium | reverse complement strand
CTACCTGACCTTTATAACTATTCCCTAACATATAAGTATCCGTCAGCTCTGCAATTTTGGATGGATTACCTATTTCAAGTGCTGTATACTCCTTGTCGTCATCTATTTTTATAATTGCTAAAGTTAAAGATTCATCTAATCGCATTACTTTAGCCTTGGTTATATATTGCTCAGGGGTACCAGGGTATAATACGACTTTAAAACTTTGTTTCAATGTATATAAGGGAGCCAACCATCTGCTGCTGGTAACAAAATAACCTGATTTGTTTATACAAAAAGCGCTGCAAATACTCTGACCTGTATCCACAATAGCAGTAGCCTGTTTACACCGATTAATAATCTCCGGTGTTAACTCAGCCATAGTCATTGTCATCAATGCAAAACAACAACTAAATATTATTATCAGTCTGATCAAAGGATACCTCCTATTTATCTTTGCGAAAAAACTCTTTTTCGCCTGATATTAATGGCAATGATACAATTTATTATTGATGTTATCAATATAATTATCTAAAGAATTGCAATAATATCATAATTAATCTTTGAAACCACAAATCTATAAAGGAAAATGGTTATTCTAGACGAATATTCAAAAGAAAAGGAGATAATAATCATGACTGATCAAGAGAAAGTTATAGATGCTTTTAAAGGTTCCAGCGAACCGTTGAATGCCGGTAAAGTCGCCGAGATTTCCGGCGTTGACCGCAAAGCGGTAGATAAAATAATGGAAAAATTAAAAGCCGAAGGCACAATCGTTTCACCGAAACGATGTTTTTGGACGTTGAAGTAAAGAAATGGTGTTACTCCTGCTGGTGCCATTATTCAGCAGGAGTAGCATTACAGCTTCAACCATTCTTTTCGGCTTCTTTATAACCCTTGGCTAATTTCTCCCGTATCATTTTCTCCGCTTCCTGCATGGCGAGTTCCGGGGTGGAAAAATCTTTTATTTGTTTTTGGCCAATGGTACCAATGCGTCCATAATGCGCGGTATAGCGTGTCTGCTGCACCGTCGCTTCCCAGAATTTTGATGATTTCTCATCATGAAATTCCAGGTAGCGGGTTAACAGTATATCTCCGCTGTCGATAGGTTGTTCAACAACTGGTTTTATCGATTCCGTTTCAGTGGCTTTAACTTGTTCGATTTCCGGCAAATCATTGTTTGCAGCAATATTTTCAATTTCGATTTTTTCTGCAATTGCTTCAGCTTGCGCAGGTATATCTATAATGTCATCATCCGGTTCCACGGCAGTTTCTTCATTTTTTTGCTGCAACAAGCGCTCTAATCTGTTAATGACATCTTCTTTGGTGTGGAACCAGTCTTTGCTCAACACCTGGGTTACTTGCCATCCAAATGATGTTAATATACCAGGCCGCAGCAAATATCGCTCCAGCAGATTAGTATTTGCGTAAAAATTATCGGTATCCACAAGGATTGCGAGTTGATAAGCGGATTTATCTGGCAGCCGCACTGCAAGATCGCAGCGAAACTTTGATTGACCGACTTCAATATCAACAATATATCCACGTTTTTGCAATTCCTGCCGGATTTCCGTAATTACTGCATCATTGCCATTTTTCACCTTTTCTTTATAGCGGGTAGGTGACAAGGTATCCAATACGCGACGTGCGGTTGCCTGGTCGCCACGAGATATCGCTGCGGAATATTCTAAATAGTTCCGCAAGCAATTTGCTCCATCGTTATACTCATTTGTTATATCATGGTGATGGATAGAAGAGACAACAACCATGTGTCTCCGCGCGCGGGAGAAGATAACATTTAGACGTTTTTCACCGCCATTCTGGTTTATCGGGCCAAAGTTCATCAACATTTTTCCATTCTTATCGTGACCATAACAGATACTCATGATGATGATATCGCGTTCATCACCCTGAACATTTTCCAGATTTTTTATAAATAATCCACAAAATTGTCCATCTTCTTCTCTATCCATTTCCGCTTCAAGTAAATTTTTAAATTTAAGGTCTTCATTGCCAAGGTCATCGAGTGCTGATTCAATTTCATCCTGTTGTGCCTGCGAAAAAGCGACAATACCAATACTTTGTCCAATATTTTTCATCAACAGTTCACGCACCATATGAGCTATATATTTTGCTTCCATAACATTGCGACGCTTTTCATAAACGGCTGTTTCCATATAATGAAAACTTATTCCTCGCTGCAATAATAGCTTTACATTTTCCTGTACGTCATCAATTTCTTTGATATTTATTTCATAATTATTTTCAACTGGCAACATGCAGTCTGGCACTGTAAGTAATTCGCCACGGTAAAATGCATTGTTGGAAAAACTTATCAGTGCTTCTTCGCGGCTACGATAATGCCATCCCAGTAATGTCGACGGCAGGTTTTGTGTCGCATGTGATAGTAGGCTGTCCGCGTTCAAATCGTATTCCACCATGTCGCCTTGATCTTCTACCAGCAGACTTTCTTCATCACCACGCGCGGCAGAGAAAAAATTAGATGGCGGCAATTGCATTTCATCTCCGACCACAATAATCTGTTTAGCGCGAAATATTGCCGGCACCGCTTCTTCCAGTCGTATTTGACTTGCTTCATCAAAAATAACCACATCAAAACGGCTGGTATCTAATGGCAAAGTATCGGCAACACTCAATGGACTCATCAACCATATAGGTTTTAAATCGAATACCACGTCACCACTTTCTGCCTCTACTAAATCGCGGATAGATTTGAACCGCATTGTTTTGCCAAATTCATGTTCCAACTCGCGCCGTCCACGCGCGTATCGCTGTTTGAAAATCTTCTGCTCCGGGGTCAATTGAGAAACAGGGAGGCTGGAAACTCTGATATGTTCCTGTACTTGCGTGCATATTTTGCTTACAATTATCTTTCCATTCAGATTCATCCAACGCTGATATGCGGTGTTGAGATTCTGTATGTGCCGCAGTAAAGTCCGTGTATCAAATCGTTGCAGCACCCTATCTTTTCTGTAGGCGTCATTTAACGTTTTCATGCCGATGCAAGCTTCAAACTCAATATCGTCCAACGGCAAAGTTCGCAATGCTTTGCTTAACTGTTCCGGCACATCGCATAGTGCCGATAAGTCTGCGTATAAATCATTAAGATGTGCCAGACATGATTCCAAACCAGCCATTTCTTTCTGCAATTGCAGCAATGTGTAATTTGTATAGTCAGAGAAGAAACTTCCCAGTATTTTTGATAATGATTCAACATCACCTTGCAAAGTGGTCAATAGCTGGAAAATTTGCTGGTGACTCTGGTTCTGCAATAAATCGTTATGCATTTTGCGGATTATCGGCGAAGCTATTGCCACTGTCTCACGCGCGGTTGCCACCATCGTTTGAAAAACGGCGGCATCATTAACATTGTAATTCACTCCAAACAGTTCTTCAGTTGATTGAACCGCTTGTTCCGCGTTATATTCAGTATTTAAATCAGTTAATATTTTCACAAAAGGCGGCTTAACCGCGTGTTTTGAGAAATTATAATGGCTTTCAATTACTTTTTTCAATTGATACCATGCTGGATTTAAAAATCGCAATATATTTTTTTCAAGATTATGCGCCTGTGCCAACGCTAATGACGTATCCGCTGACGATAATTTCGTTTGCCAGTTCTTTGTCGCGGTGCGGGCTTTTTCCAATTTCTTTATCCCTAACGCGTATTCGCGGCATAATTTATCGTATTCTTTTGTTCCGGTATCATCTGTCTGCGTCAGTTTAAGCTGTCCATTTTCTGCTAATTCTCTTACACTTCCAACATAATTTGCAAGGCTTAGCAAGGCGTCCAGCGAGTTCCATTGTTCAAGTGACAAACCACAATTTTTCATGGTTGTGAGTACCTTGTTCAGCGACGTATTCGCGTCAGCGATGAGTTGTTGAACCATTGTAAGCGGGTTGTCACTCTGAATTACTGATTCCATTATATGGCGAAGTGGATGTTGGGCGAAAATAGGTGGTTCACCTATATCACGCAAAGTTTCAATCAGCCTGTGCACTATGGTGCCATATTCATTCCACATATGGTATTGCGGTAATATTTCCTGTGCCTGTATGGTTAATTCACGTATAGATTCGCGTAATTCCACCAGTCGATGCAATAATTTTCGCAGTTCAATACCTGCCTGGCTGTCTACTGTAGACATCGTCTGACTGAAATATTTTAAAATCCCCAATTCACGATCAATTTCTGACAATGCCGCGGCATGTTCTTCTGTGGTGTTTGACTCGCAGGTGTATTGTTCGACATTTTCGTATCCTACGCGCAAATCATTTACGAACTCTTTTTTGTCGGTTTGTGAATCATGGATTAGCACTGCCAATTTGTCTAATCCCTGTTGCCGCAATCGGTAGAAAACCACGTCGATAGCCGCACGTTTTTCGCAGACAAATAATACCCTCTGTCCACGTGCCACATAATCGGCAATCAAATTGGTAATAGTCTGTGATTTTCCAGTTCCCGGAGGACCCTGGATTATGTAGCATCGTCCGCTGCGCGCATGAGCAACTGCTGATATCTGGGTGGGGTCGCCAGGTACAATCAGGTTCAATTCCTGCGAGGACAATTCTGGAATATTGCCGGAAAATTTCTCTTGCGGCAACAGAGAGAATACAGCATCAAAGGCGGCATTTTCATCGTCAGTTTCCAACAAACGGGTATAATCGCGTACCAGTGTCATCTTTCGATAATTAAAATTGCCAAGGGTTGTATGGCATAGGTCAAAATCCCAGACATAAGGATTTTCTACACTTCCTGTTTGCATTGTATATGATTCTTTTGATTTCACACTTTCCGGGTTTATTGTTGGATGATCTGCCTCGACTATAAATGGATTTCGCAATTGCGGCTGTTGTCGCATTATATTATCAAATGGCGATGGCGTGGGTCGTACTTTTTGATTGAATATTTGTATGCCTAAAGGTTTATAAGATTCACGCGAATAGCTGTAATCCTGATTTTTACCATAATTCCCCAGACTGCGTCCCGAAAGGCGCATTCTGCGGCGAAAAGCATTCAGTCGCTGATGAGCGCTTTCATAAATCAGTTTTATTTGCGGTTGGTCAATTTTGTTCAAAGTAATAGCTGGTTCACTGGCGGCTATTTGCGCCGTTAGAAAATTAAAAAACGCGTCCATGTTTTTGGGATTTTCCAGATTCACCTCTTCTGGAAGGTCTAAATTATAAAGCTCTTTCAAATAATGCCGCAGCGCCGGATTCACCTCGGCAACCGCAGTGATTGGCTGCACCAGGTATGAATCGCGGATGCCTTTCTTTTTCTGTAATTGTACCGGCAATAATAATAGTGGTGAATGGATGCGTTCTTCAACATTTTCTTTTAAATTATGCCACCGCAGGAATACCAGCGCTATCCTTAATTGTGAAAAGCCGAACTCTTTGCTGTCGCGTACAGATTCTTGTTTGATGCGGTCAAGCATGGATGGCAAATAAGGAGAATCATCGAAACATAGGTATTTCCCCAGATTTATTTCTTTGCATTTCGCGAAATCGTTGGCAAGTTCTGTATGATAATAAAAAAGTTGTTGAGCTTTAATATTCTTGTAATCCAGCATCAAAGGTATGGAACCTTCGGTTAAATCCACGGATTGCATGGTCGAGTGGAAATATATCAACCGGTTTCGGCGGGATATTTCGAATAATCGTTCGCGTAAATGATTAAGGATTATTTCTCTTTTACCATGCCGGGATGCCTGGCGGAATTGTGTGTCAGCCGAAAAATCCAGTGGAGTTTCAAAGTTCTGGTCGCGGTAATTTTCCAACCGTTTTATGACAGTAGATAAATCCTGCGGTCGGTTATGCCGGTTAAGGTCTGTCATTCGCGTTATAATTGTAGCTACCACCGGATGCAGAGAAGGCGCCAGATTATGAAATTCTTTTCGTGAATGAACGAATCTTGTGAAGTCATCTTGTATCGTAAAATCAAGGGCGCAAGCCAAACTTGCCATTAACATTCCAATGCTGAAAATATCAGTCAGCACATCGTGGTGATTAATTCGCTCTTCCCAGCTATGATATCCCGGAATGTAAAACGGACGTGTAATGTCTTCATCAGTATTTAAAATATTCAGACTCGAAACTTCCAGAGTGGCGTCATTGATATCTGCTGATATTCGCACAGAATCAACCACATTCAAAGCGCCGGGCAGTCGCGAGGCGTCTTGAATTTCGCGCACGCGGTTCATGTTCATCTTGAATGGTGATGTGTCAGAGTCTGAAAAATGTAATTCCCCGTTTTTAACGGTCAGATGGTCGATGCCATTCAATGGCGCGGCCAAGTTAAGCTGGTGTACCTGTTGTGTTTGATACATTAATGGCAGTATAGCGGCCAGCACATCATCAGTGCTGAAACCGCCTTCTTCTTCAATTTTTGCCAATAAATCGTGAAAAAGTTCTATGTTATTTGACATTTACTACCTCATGTTCAGCATTTTCTGCTTTTAAAATAGTATTTTCCATTTCATCGTGCAAACGTGATAACGTCCGTTTTGGAATTTTCAATTCTTTTATCAGCAATTTGTCTAATCGGTCAGTCAAACCGGTATTTTCTGCAATTTTCATAATAGCTGATATGGCTGCGTCATAAATATCGTAATCAATAGTGGCAAAATCTATCAATAAATAACATAAATAATCTTTTGATTTATCGTCCATTAGATTAATTTCTTCTATAGATAAAGCGTCTGCTGTATCAAACTCACTGTTTTTAATATCCAAAAAAAACAGCTTTAAATGTGCCATAACCGCGTCTGTACGTAACCAAGAATATTTTAATAGTTGGCATAAAAAACGTCGTGTTAACGCGGTCATCTTAACCTGCCCGACAAGGTCGAGATTATCAAGTTCGATTGAACCTTCAATCATGCGGATTATTTCCTGGTCGATATCCTGGGTAGATATTGTGCCGGTTGAATCAGTTGATTTTTTTATTTGCTGGTCATATAGCGCGATTGCCCGCGCGCGGATAAATATTTCCGGGTGGGTAACGCCTTCGGTTTTTATATTTTCCTGCGCGAGGATTTCATTCGCCTGCCGCAAATAACTTTCCGGATCAACTACAGACATTCCCGTGCTGACTTTCACCAATGTGGAGATGGCTATATTGGCGTCATTGGTAGCGTGATAAGAACCGCGGTCGCAGAATATTTCAGTATATAGCTGGTATAACCGAGCACTGGCAAAATGGCTGTTTTCTGAACGAACATCATTTGTCATCGCAGAAATTATGCGTTCAGTTATCAGGTAATCACCGTCAAAGTTTTGCCAGAATAGAAAATGTGCCAGTTCATGGCCAAATAAACTTTTAATTTCTGCTGGTGATAATAATGTCATTACCGAACCCAGCAATACGATATGCCCTTCACCGGGAATGTAAAATAAAGCGGCGTTGTTATCGCTGCCCTGAGACTGATAGATAGTCACCTGTAAATCATCAATCTTAAAGGCGGCTTTCACTTCATCAAGAAGAAGATAGATATCTTTATGCGGTTCACGTTCAAGGCGGTAAGTATGTTTCAGTAATTCCATACGCACTTGTTTTGCGTAATCGGCTTCAGATTCTGCCGAAGCAAACCAACGCCATAATTCTGTTTCCCTGGTTTTAAGATAATCACACAACAGCCTGTGATATGGCAAAGGTTGTAATATATTGTCCACGCTAATCCACTCCTGGCGGCAATTGCCTGCAATACACTATTTTACCGATATTTCTCATATCTTGTATATACTAAGCGAAAGCAAAATATTTATTGTAATCGCACTTTTATAGAGAAGTATTGTAAATTTCAATTACCTGCAAAACTTCTCCAAAATCTCGCCTATATCATCCTTTCTCACTATCGCATCTATCCATGTCTGCGGAATAGATGGCATGCCATAATATAGTCCTGCCAAACCGCCGGCAACGCATCCTGTTGTATCTGTATCACCGCCAAGGTTGACTGCTTTCAGTACGGTTTCTTTAAAAGATTTGCTGGTTAGCAGGCACCATAGGCTGGCTTCCAGAGTATCTATAACGTATCCTTTTGACGCGATATCTGACTCTGGCAATGCTGATATATCGCCGTTGAGAATACGGATAAAATGTGGGTATTCTACGGCAAATGGTGCTGAATTGTAGAACTGTTGACCTTGTTCAACCATGTATCGGTACGCTTGCGGGGGTGTCATGCCATTCAGCAACGCTTTTGCCATGCAACAATACAGCCCACATGCCATCTGGCTACGGGGGTGGAGGTGGGTGATTGCCGATATGCGGTGTGTCATAAATAGCATTTCTTGGATTGGCGCGTCCGCGTATCGCAACGCAACCGGCAATATGCGCATCAATGAACCATTGCCATTGTCGTTTTCACCGGTGCCGCCGGATTCCTCCGGTGTCGTTCCGTTTTCAAACCTTGACAGAGCATTGCTGGTGGCATTGCCGATGTCGAAACATTTCCCGTGCGGTGTCATATATCCGTGATGGCGCCAGTTGAGGAACATTCCCGCCAGTCGCTCAGCGCTGTATTCGGGTTCGCTTAATGCTTCCACGGTACACAACAGCATCGAACTGTCATCCGACCATGTTCCCAGCGGCTGGTTGTATTGTCCATACCCGCGCATTTCCTTAACCGGATCTTCTCCCCGCGTTTTCCGCGAGGAGAACTCCACCGGGACACCCAGCGCATCGCCGATAATGGCACCCCAGAGGCTACCGAGAATTCTGAGTTTGATTTCATTCATATTTTATCCTTCATTATAACTATTAGAGAATATCACTTTTTGATTTCTCTATCTGTGATTTCAAAAACTCCTGCATTTTATTTACAGCAGAAGTAAACTCACGCCATTCTTCAGGTCCTTCACACCACCATTCTAATTCGATAGTCGTTGCATAATTTTCAATATATATACCATATGTTGTCCCATCCAATCCGCAATATAATGAAAAACCAACTACAGGGATTTTTGCACTTTGTAAATCTAAAAATAATGGTGTAAAATCTTCTATAGAGAGTAGACACTCGGATAATTTGCGGTCATCATCATCGAAATGTTTATTTGAATAATTCAATTCATTAAACATTTCGACATATGCTAACCTATCGGAATCATATTCTACTTTTACTTTGATTATTTCGACATCATGTTCATATTTATAATCTATCACAGCAGAAACAATCCACTCCATGCCATGGGAAAAGGATGGGTTTTCCCATGTGCGAAACAATTCAGTCCAATTTTCGTCATCACCATTATTCTTTCTTTTCATTGTCACTCACCTTCCTGCCAATTTCTCACCATATTACATTGAATTCGGTTTTCTGGCGAGGGTTGGCTTGCTGTCGGGTCGTGTCGGCGCAGGTATTGGACGCGTTCCAGTGCTTCCATTCCATTTGCGATGCCGTTGCGTGCCAGCCAGCAACCTACTACTGTGCCGGTTCTGCCTTTGCCACCCCAACAATGAACATAGACGGGCATGTCATTTTCTATTGACTCATCGATGGTGTCGAGAATACGACGCATCGTTTCGCGGGTCGTCACACACTGGTCTGGAATCGGGATGCGGACGCAATCAACTTCGATACCACGTTCTGCCGCAAGTCGAGTCAATACCGGTTCATAAGATTCGAAACGGTGACCCTGGTGGTCGGTTTCTTCCGGTTCCATCAGGTTGATTACCCGGCGAATACCGGCATCAAGCAGCCATGACAACTTTCGTATCGCATCTGGTAATTCTGGCGCACCGGGAAAACATCCGGCAAGAAAATCGTTATTGTGTACCCAATACGAACGTGGGAATGGCACTTCGCCTCTCTCTTCGTTATTGCGACGTCCGCGACCGGGTTTGTCTTTCTTCGTTGCCAACAGGGACAGGTGAATCATGGTTTCGTCCACGGTTAGTGCCGATCCTGCCGATGTATTCCCTGTCACACGGTGTTCGCGTCCGTAACCGAGGGCATCGTAGGATTTAATATCGCTTTCGGCAAAAGTTGCCAGGAATTCCTGTGCCATATTCGCATTTATAACTGTTTCCTTCGGTTTTTTCACCTGTAACGCATCCAACGCGTAACTACGCAGCAGTTTATCAAATACTTTGGCAAAAGCGCGTGGTTGCGAGATATATTCCATGCCGATAACTTTTCCATTGATTAATACCACCATGCCACGTTGACCGGGAACCGGCGCAAATGCCCGCAGCAGTGATGTGATATCTTTTTCAACATGAGTATAGATATCAGTCATCGCGCCGGTACTTGATGTCACATCAAAGTTATCGACCATCTCCGCTACGCCATCCCAAACTTCCCCCTGGTCAGATCTGCGTTCTCCAGTTTCATTCAGACAGAAAGATACCGAACTGCATTTCATAGCCCGCAGATTTGCCGCCATCACATTCCCAGAATCCTTAAACTCACGCGAAGCGTAATTCCAGCGTCCATGTTCTACACAACTCACCGGAATAACCGTTTTAGAATGTTCTTTCAACAGGATGGTGGTATTCACCACGCGGTTCTGTTTGGCACCTGCTAACTCTTCACCATCCAATAGCAGCACCGGCAAATCACCATTGTTTGTAACTGCCAATTCCGGCACCGACCCACCTTCCGTTATTTCAGTAATGGTAATCGTACCAGCCGCCAGTGCTTCCTGCAAAGTCAGATAATCCGGTCCGAATGGCAGATCTGCAAGTACCGGCAGCACGGCTAATGCACCATTCTGCTGGATTTCTCCGAATTGTACGCCTTGTACAAAGGAATCAAAAATCTTGTTCATGTATTAACCCTCCTCAGGTTTTAACGGACATCAAATTACAACTAAATTTATTGTCCAACATGATAAGAATACCCGGTCATGGTGTCAAAGTCGGGTACTTTAGTTTTTAATTAAAAATATTTTGGATTTATTTTTTGTGGGGATAATGCATAGTCAGATGTTTAATGGAAAATAGCACCAAAAGCAAAAGCATACAATATAAAAATAATTATTCAACTTGAAAAAGTGGTATGAATTTCTTACCACTTTGCCACTAAAGTGGTGTAAATTTCTTACCACTTTGCCACTAAAGTGGTGTAAAAATATTGACACTTTACATATAAACTGGTAATATTCATAACTAAAGAAGTCTAAATGTGGTAAAAAATATTACCTGGAGCAACATAATGATTGATATGATAAAGTCAATAATCCTGGATTTTCAGGAAAACAATATGGAAACCGGCGTTTCAAGGCATTTGAATATTGAGGCGGTTCATGGCAAAGCTGCTGTATGTATCGGGGTAAGAAGAAGCGGCAAGTCTACATATATGTTTCAGGTTATTCAGCAGTTGTTAGACAGTGGGGTTGCTAAACAAAATATTCTGTATATGAACTTTTTTGATGACCGTCTCTATAATATTCGGCAGGAAAATATCGGATTAATAACTGAGTCTTATTACTCTATATATCCAGATAAAAAAAATACTGAAACAGTCTATTGTTTCTTTGATGAAATTCAGGCTGTATCAGGTTGGGAACCATTTATCGACCGGCTAATGAGAACAGAAAAATGTGAGGTTTATCTTACAGGTTCATCAGCAAGAATGCTTTCCAAAGAAATCGCTA
>JBIJDE010000555.1:0-3296 GCA_044344305.1 Armatimonadota bacterium | reverse complement strand
ACGTCCCACCGCTTTATAATCCCACTCCGGGTCGCCGTCTATTAATGCGCGCGCCATATCTTCCGGGTCGGGGTAATGAGTTAATAGCGTATCAGGATGTGAGTTCTGGGTAACTTTCACGCGGCGTACTGTATGTACCGGCTGTCCATTCAAATCCTGCCATTGCTTTCGTGCAGTTATATTAACCGGTAATAACAAACAGGTGGCGTCCCGACCACGCTGGTCGGCTAAGCGCAACTCTCGTATCATGATAACTCCTCCTCTGCTATCTGGATATCATTCAGATTCCAATCATCCCAATCTGATAATTCATCCGCATCCATATCATCTATATTGGCATGCACCACCTGCGCCTTGGTAATCCACTCTAACCGGCAAGGATTGGCTTTTAATAAAAAGATACCGCTGGCATTAGCTAAGAGGAATGCTGGTAAATCATTGGTAGACGCTTTTAGCAGAAAGGCAACCCGATAGATATCACCTTGTTGTAATGATTGCTGTAATGCAATTTCAAGTCGGTGCGCAGTAACGATATATACTTTAGTAATCACATGTGATAAAAATTCATCTATTGACACTGGTCCTTCCAATCGTTGCACACGTGTTGCAGTTGCCGGCAATAATCGCAATGGATGACCGTCCGCATCGGTTGCCATCACTTCAGTTTTTGGAATGGTATTGCCATCTATACTTTCATACCCCTGCGCCAATCCGCCTGCTGGCAGCGGTATCCCGTCCCAAGTTTGCCACGCCAACCTGCATGGTCGACCCTGTCCATCCAATGCGATTTTATGTGTTCGGACAGTTGCCTTTTTCTCCAGTGGGGTGAGGATGAATGCTGACCTTGCATCCAGGTATTCTACCTCTAACATCACAGGCATCGCTTTCTCTCCCATACCAAAGGCTTCCAATTCCACCAATGTATATCATTTAAATTTTCGGTATCAATCAGGCAAGCCTCTCCCATTGAAATCGGTACCGGTACCCATCCAGCAGCAGTTCCCAGCGCCTGTATAATGGTCGCTTCCTCCGAGGCATAAATTAGTAAGCGTCGTTGTCGATGTAACCAGAGGGTAAGTGGCATGGTACCGCGCACCAGCAATACCTTATGTGGCTCCATGGTATCATTGACGGTAAGCGCCATCCGTCCGGGTACTTGCGATAGGAGATGCAGATACCTGTCGACATCCAGTCCAGAAGGTTTACTCGTCAGTACCGCCAGCTGCAGTAGAATTTCACTATCTACCTGGGCATGGCGGGGGAGCTTCCAGCGAGTTGCCAACATCTCCGGCTGATGTACTACCCCGTTATGGCAGAGGATGATAGATGATGGCTGACCAGCCACTAATGGATGATTATTGCCAGGATGCTTAACGGTACCTAATGTCGGCCAACGGGTATGACCCATAAGGCAGGTGACCTGGTTATCAATACCATTAATCCAATCGATAAATCCAGTGCTGAAGATGAAACTCCGCGCTGGCAGCGGTTCTTTTACTACCTGCATGCTGCCAGCTTTTTTCACCCAGGCAGCACCGGTGGCATGTGGTCCGCGATGCTCTGAACCAAGCAATAACTTTACAAATGTGTCAGTAATTTCATCCAACTCTTTCCTGCGTCTGCGTTTATTGCCTATTAAAATGCCCGTTAATCCACACACGATTTTGTCTCCTTTGCTTCTTCAGTCGTTATAAAACCCTGGAATAATCCACGCGAATAAAGGTTCCTGTTCGATACCAGCCATTCGGCAGTTTCATCATAACCCATCATTTCAGCTATCTCGATTACTCGCGGTCGGTCAAACATATTAGTTAAACCGGAAGTGCGTACTGCTTCCAAACCTTCAAAAACTTCCGCACTTACCACAATCGGTTGTTTTTCCATCATGCACCTCCCTTAAAGCGAAGACTGAAGCATTTCGGCTCCAGTCTCAGTATTTTCAGCAACTTCAGTCATCTCTTCAGTTTTCTTGTTTTTACCATTTTTCGAAATCGGACGGCCATACTTAAAAGCACAATCACCCGGCATTAATTCTAATAAATGCTTTCGAGCCGATTTAAATTCATCGCCGTTCATTCCCAGACTGCTGATTAGAAAGACCCTAAAATCATACTTGGCAGAGGCGGGGTCATATTTACGTTTCTTGGTAGATGCGGCTTGGGTATTGAGCGCCTTGGCAAAAAGCGCCATGCTAAACTGGATGGCGGCTTTCACCTTACCGGCATGGAGACTGCCTGCATATGCTCTGACTTCCACGGCACCCCTTAAAAAGTATGCATTCAAGTTCAAAATCGCATATCGACTGCTGTCATAACGTCGCGGGGTTGCATTATATTGACCATACCACTGTCGATTGAGCGTTTCGAATGTTTTTGGAGTAGAGCGGGTGATGCGTTCAATAAAATCTGTATTCATCGGTTTGCAGTATCGCGCCATCCGAGCCTGCGTCACTCCGAGAGCCGCATAAATAAGCTCTTCCTGTTTGTAGATGGTTTTCGCAAGGTTGGCCAGCGCTTTCGGGGTGACCGAATCATGGCTTAAATGAATGTGGATTCCGCAGCGTTCATCACAGCGGCTGCCGATATGGCGTACTGCGCGAACCACCTGTTGGAGCAGCGGGATATCATTGTAAGTAAGTATCGGGCTGACGATTTCCGCGCGCAGGTGGGCAGGTACATTGGTTAAACTTCCATCCGATACTACCTGCCAGGTATTACCGCTGGCGTCTGCTACCTGGTAGGGGTCAAAGTTGCCGGTGTTACTGATATGCATTACTTCACCACCGACTACGCTTTGGATCGCTTTTGCTACTTCAAGCCGACTGCGGCCCACTGTTTCGATTTCAATCCCGAAGCGGATTTCCTGTATTGTTACTGGCATTGGGTGCCTCCTTTTTTATACACAGATTTGTGTGTGTTTACCACCCAATGAATCACTCTTTATGCGAATATTTGCAAGGGGTTTGCGGCTGAATGATAAGATATTTTTGAAATAAAATAGAACAGCTTTTGTGTGGCTTCTGAATCAGGTATTTTGAAAATATTCAGCAAATATTTCCGGATTTATGCCGCTTAATTCATGTATTGATTTTTGTCACTTTTATGTCGTCAATTTTTCGGTAAAATTGCTCATTTTTCAGCATTTTTTCGGATTTCAATTTTTATTGATATTTTAAATTACTGTTTAAAATTTTATTTAATTGTAAAAATAGTTAAAATTTCTTCCAAATTCAGCCTGTCGAGGGGGGGTATTGTACAACATAAAAATTTTTTTTTGTTTGACCAATATATATATAA
>JBIJDE010000554.1:0-3302 GCA_044344305.1 Armatimonadota bacterium | reverse complement strand
TATAGTAGATCCGAAAAACGTAACCCCGAAATTTAATACTATACCAGACACAACTATTTTAGAAGATACCCCATTAGATATTACAGTTTTAGGATTAACTGCAGGAAACAGCCTGGAAGATATTATACAAACAACAACAGTTACTATTTCATCAAGTGATACCGGAATTATAAATCCAACTATCACCCAAAGTACTGGTGGTTTTAGAATTACTGGTACTCCAGTATTAAATTCAAATGGTACAGTTATATTAACCGTTACCGCGAAAGATACTGGCGGAACTTTAAATGGTGGTGTTGACACCTATTCTCAAACTTTCAATTTGAATATTACACCAGTTAATGACGCACCAAGTTTTAACCATATCTCTGATGATATAGTAACAGTTCAAGATACCCCATTTGATACTACAATCACAGGAGTTAGTGCTGGCGGTAATGGCACAGAAAATAGCCAGACATTATCATTTTCTGCTATAAGTTCAAACCTTAGCTTAGTTCCAAATCCGACATTTACTGATATAGGTGGTGGTAAATGGACAATGACTATTTCACCTATTGCAAATGTCATAGGTTTTTCTTACATTGATGTGAAATTAACAGACAACGGTGGCACTGCTAATGGTGGGGTCGATAGTTATGTTCAAAGATTTACTTTTACCCATAATCATGTAAATACACCTCCAAGTTTTAGTATCATCCCTGAACAAGTAATGAATGAAGACGGCACTTTAATAGTACCGATAACGAATATCAAAGCAGGAACTATATTAAGTGAATTAATCAGTCAGACTGTAACGATTACCGCGACAACCAGTGACATTACAATTATGCCTCCTCCTGAAATAACTATTAATTTCACTGCAAGTGAGCTAAAATTTACTCCTGTTGCTAATATGTTTGGAACTGTCACTATGACTATCAAGGCCCAGGATAATGGTGGAACTGCCAACGGTGGAACTGATAGCTATGAACAGACATTTACGTTAACTGTAAGAGAAGTAAATGACCCGCCAACAGCTGTTATACCGACTATTCTTCCTGTAAGTGGCGATGGTATTGTGCACTCATTCATTATTTCAGGCCTTTCCACAGGACCAGCTAATGAATCAACACAGACATTTAACAGTATAACAGCAACGACAGACACCACAAGTTTACTAAACAACTTGAGTGTTGAAGGCACCGGTAACAGCAGGATCATATATTATTATCCTGTGGATAAACAAGCTGGAAACGGAAATTTGATTATTACAATTCAAGATACTGGTGGGACATTAAACGGCGGAATTGATACTAAAACATATAATGTACCAATACAAATTATATCAAAGCCTGGCATTCCAACATTTATATCACCAGTTAATGGGGATTATACCAGCGGCGATGATACTATTACATTTACAGGAACTGCTACAAATAGTAAAGTAAAATATCGCATTTACAAAGAATCAACTTTATATCAAACGCGTTCAAATCCATGGATAGAAATCGTAAATACACCATTTTATGCAAGTGGTGAAAAGATTAGCGTCGGGATACCGACAGCCAACATATTAACCAGTGGCGAATGGTACTTAATGATAGCTGCGGAAGATGAACGCGGAGGCATAACTCTAAGTGACTCCATAACCGTAAATATTCCAACTATCATGCCTCCTGCTATAACTGAAAATAGTTTAATATTGTTTGGTATGCCAATTAATTCTCCTACTACCATTAAACAGTTACCAAGTACCATTAAACTTGCAACATATAATACTTCAGGAAATAACTACTCAACCAGTATAACTCCTTTTGATAGCACATTTAACCCACGATATAGCTATTGGATAAAGAGTAGCAGTGTTAATACAAAATTTAAGTTTACAGGTAGTATAGCAAGTACCAGCAAATCAATTCCACTTTCAATTGGTTGGAATCTAATACCGAATCCATACCTTGCTGATATTAAATGGTCTATAAATAATATTGAGGTTTACGACACCCTCGGTGATACTACAAAAACTCTTAATAATGCTTCTGATATTATTCTTCCTTATGCCTGGACATTTGTGTCTAACAGTACTGAGCCTCAACTTGGTCATTATTCATTAGTCTATGATAACTCAATCCTTCCTGGCATTAATAATACAATACCAGTATGGGGTGGATTATGGGTTAAAGCATTGAAAGACTGTGAAATAACTATTCCTATTCCAACGACTACACCCCCAGGAATTATGACAAGATCTCCCAAACGTAACTTAATTAATGGTTGGAGTACTAGAATAATAGCCAGTTCTGACAAAGGAGCAGCCGAAGTTGTAATTGGTGTCTGTGATTCAGCACGTAATTTATCTCTTGCAACCCCACCCGCTTCGATTCTCGGTTCGGTAGTTAAAATAGCATCTACCAGAAATGGGAATCAATTATCAGCTGATTTCGTTAAAAATGATGATAATAAAGAATGGTCTATTGTTATATCAAAAGATGATGCAACTGTTAACAATGTCATGTTAAGTTGGCCAGACTTATCCTCATTAGGTGGAAAACAAGCTATTTATTTAACAGATTTATCAAATGGAAAGAGAGTATCGTTAAATGAAATACGTAATTATTCAATAAATTTCGCAAATGGTGAAACTTCGCGTACAATTAAATTATCTATTGGCAAGCGAACGGCATCATCATTACAAATAACCAATGTACACACAGAAAATAATCGTGGCAGTGGCCAGGTTAAATTTGATTTATCATCCCCTGCTATAGTAACGATGACAATACGAAACTTAGTCGGTCAAATGATAACTTGTACTACCTTAGATGCTCAATCTACTGGTTCACAAACAATAAACTGGAACACTGAAGGTAAATCAGCAGGAAAATATATTATTGAATTAAAAGCTGCTGATAAAGATGGCAGATCTATTCGAGCGACGTCATTTATTTCTATAAAATAAGGTGGGTATTATGAAAAATATCTTGTTATGGTTGACAGCTACATTAATCGGTATATTGTTGACCGGATGTTCATCAGACTCCGGTAGTACAATGGCGCTTAAAAGTTCTACATCATTCACTGTAAAGTGGGATACTTCAGTTCGTGACTTAACGGCACCATCGTATATTAACAGCATAATCGTAAAAGTATATCAGGGAGAGACCATCATTGACCAATTAATTTCAAATCGTCCAACAACTGGCAACACGACCACTATTGCTTTTTTTGGATTACCGAATACCTCTTTAAGATTCACCATTAATGCTTATAGTGCATCTGGTGCAAGTGGCATTCTATTATCAACAAGCGAACAAACTTAT
>JBIJDE010000346.1:0-5453 GCA_044344305.1 Armatimonadota bacterium | reverse complement strand
ATACTGAAATATTAAAAAATTACACTTTCTGGTTCAATGGATATGGGTTAATCAAAGACAAAAATGATAATATTTTAGATATTACCGGCAAAATATTATATCATGCGGATTCCAATTGGAAAAGTTCTATCATTCCAGATGTTAATAGAAACATGTTGTTTTTAAAACCGACTTTATCCAGTAAAGGTAACAGAAAATATCGGTTTGTTTATTTACCATCCGGTCAACAATGGGGAATGTCGACTGACAAAATTATTGTTCCATTATGTAACACTCAAAACGGGAAGTATATATTAACATTTGAAATAAAGGCTGTAGAATATTCTGATTTTATACTTGATATTGTGTCAAAATGGTCATTTTTAGATAACATTATAAATCATCAAAGAGGTAATGCTGAGTTATCTCTTTATGATAGTTCTGGCAATAAGATTGCAAATTATCAAATAAGTATTGCAAATCCTGAAACTGAATATGGAACATGTGTTATTTCAGGAATAAATTATAGGATATTAGGCAATTTTGCGATTTCATCGGATGGATTAAAAGTTGGCTTAGTATGTTATAGAGAAGAAGGTGATAAACTATATTATGTATTTATGGGACGATAAAATCTATATCATTAATTTATCAAACTCGCATTTGACACATCACCCTTAAATTTTCTATAATGTACCCCGCATTATCTTTACCAGTTGGGGGGAAAGATGACAGAGAAGAAAGTTAAACAGCGCGTTAATGTTGAGCGTTTAAAAGAGCGCATTGGCAAGTACGCTTTAGTGGTAGCGGTTTCACAACGAGCACGTGAGTTGAAAGAACGCCGCGGCCGCATGACCGAGACAAATACTGCCGGTTTAATCAACAATGCAATGGTTGAAATCGCAGAGGCCAGAGTTAAGATACTGGCAGACAAAGATTAATTGTTAATAAAATAATCTCAAAACCGGCGCAGATACTGTAGCCGGTTTTGTTATGAGTGGATGAATAGGAATATGGCAGAAAAACACGATTATTATGAATTGTTAGGTGTAAGCCGCAACGCTTCTGCTGATGAGATAAAGAAAAACTATCGTCGGCTAGCGCGTCAACACCATCCGGATGTGAATAATAACGACCCGCAGTCGGAAGAAAGATTTAAAGAAGTCGGCGAAGCATACGAAGTGTTAAGCAATCCGCAAAAACGTGCTATGTATGACCAATATGGTCATGATGGTCCGCGCCAGGGTAATTTTGGCGGTGGTGGTGCTGACTTTGGTTTCAGCGGCGGTATTAACGATATTTTCGAATCATTCTTTGGCAACGTGGGTGGTCAATCACGACCAGATCCTACCGGTGAGTCACTTCGCTATGATTTAGAATTAACGTTGGAAGAAGCCGCTCGCGGAACTGAAAAAAATATCCGCGTACCACACCAAACTACTTGTACCACCTGTCATGGTTCCGGCTCTGCCGGTGGTGGCAGCGCGATAAAATGCCCGGCTTGCAGTGGTTTGGGACAGAGACGGCAAACAGTGTCCGGCATATTCGGCATGCAGGTGCAAACCCAGGTTCCCTGTGACCGTTGTGGTGCAACCGGTGAGATAATCCCGAATCCATGCAAAGAATGCAGCGGTACGGGCAGAGTGCGAATATCTGAATCGATAACTGTTACCGTTCCACCCGGTGTAGATACTGGATCACGAATTCGACATCGCGGTAAAGGCAACGCCGGCATGCGCGGTGCTCAGTCTGGCGATTTGATGGTACAGTTATTTGTGAAAGAAGATAAAATATTTCAACGCAGCGGCAATGATATAGCGCGCAGATTTGATATACCATTTACCACTGCAGCATTGGGTGGGAATGTCCATGTTAACACGTTGATTGATGGCGATGTCGAATATGCTATACCAACCGGCACACAACCCGGACAAACTTTTCGTATTAAAGGGAAGGGGATGCCAGACCTGCATAACAGCAATGTCCGTGGGGATTTGCATTTTGTGGTAGGAATTGCAGTGCCAACTTCATTGTCCCATCGTGAACGCGAATTACTGGAAGAACTCGCAAAAGAATCAGGTGATACTGACGCCGGCAAGAAAGACTCCATCTTTTCAAAAGCCAAAAAAAAAGTAGAAGAAATCGTAGATGACATAAGCGATTTCGCCAAAGGAAATTAGTTTTTTTAGGTTACACAGAGATACACGGAGGAGACACGGAGATTCACGGAGATTAATTTGGTCACTTCGACAGGCTCAGTGACCGAAATATAGTTAACTATGATAACATTTATTAAAAACCTCCGTGAATCTCTGTGTCTCCTCTGTGAATCTCTGTGTAATAATATTAATCCACTACCTATCATAATAACTCCATTTTCTGTATAATTACCCGGTATGAACGCTACGGACAATATATCTCCATTAATTAAGCAAGTTAAAACATTATCGCCGGATGATACTGTAGGAAAGGCTATTGTTTTATTTCAAATTGAAGACGCAGATTATTTACCGGTAGTAGAAAGTAGCCGGTTAGTAGGAATAGTATCTACAGAAAAGTTGTTGAAAATTGCCAGTGAACAACCGAATTTAATTGAAATTACTTCGGTTAATATGATTATGGAAATCCCGGAAACTGTATTATATCCTCATTTTACCATTCAAGTGGCCAGGCAGATATTCATGGAGAAAAAAGTTAACGGGCTGGCTGTTGTATCTGGAAATACATATATAGGTTGGCTAAATTGCAATGATATATTAGGTGCTGTTACTCATAACCCACCTCCGCCAAGAATCGGTGGTATGGCTACACCCCTTGGAGTATATTTATATACAACATCAATAACTGCAGGAGTTGGCAGGTTTGCTTTATTTTTAACAGGATTATTGATGGCTTTGTCATTGTTTATAATACAAAATATATCGCTTCTTTTTTCTGCATTTATATACAGATTAACCAATATTCAACTTTTTAAAGATTACACGTTGGTATTTTCCAATTTATCTGTACAATATACATCTTTAGCGCAATATACAATTTCACCGCAAGATGAGTTGTTCTTAATTATTTTTAATTCTATTTTCACAACATTTTTATTTTTAGTTGTACTGCGTTATGCGCCATTTCTTTCTGGTTACCATGCGGCAGAACACATGTCGGTTAATGCGATAGAAAACGGTGAACCCCTGACGACGAAAAATGTGGCGAAAATGTCACGGATTCATCCGCGATGTGGAACAAATTTGATTGCTATATTATCGTTCATTTATCTTGGTGTTACTCTGATAGCGTTGACTTTGCGAACTCATTGGGGGCAAACAAATATCAGTTTTGTTGTAATTATCACAGTTTGGATGGTAATTGCAATCGCAATGACATGGAAAAAAGTCGGCGCATGGATTCAAGATAGATGGACAACCAGAACCCCGTCAAAAAAGGAATTGGAATCAGGAGTTAAAGCTGCAGTCGAATTGTTATCTACATACCGAATGGCACCAATTGAAAGACAGTCAACCTGGGATAGAATATTGATGATGGGGATACAATATGTAATGATGGGGATTTTAGTGGTAGATTTATTATCAAATGTATTCCAACCGATGATAGAACAGGCAATTATTATTTTATTGAAATTAGCTTAATAAACTGATTACGTTTTTATTCCAAAAAGCTCTCGTGCATTCGCATCACTGTGCATAATAATATCATGTATAGGCATTCGGCGAATTTCTGCCATTGCGCCGACAACAACAGGTAAATTCTCCGGAGTTCCTTGACCTCGTGTCAATCCATGAATTGCCATTCCCGGTGCATCAGTTTCTATCATCATGCTGTGTAATGACACTGCTTCTGCACAAAGTATGGTTTTCTTGTTATTAGGACGGGTTAATGATGCGGCGAAAGAAATAAACATTCCTGCTAAAATTAATTTTTGCATCATTTCTATACTACCAGAATATGCATGCATTACTCCGCGAACTGGTTTTTTATGCAAAGTTTCAAGGATTATTTCCCATCCACCACGGGCGTGTATTATCACCGGCAAATCATATTTTCTGGCAATATCAATCATACAGACAAATGTATTAATTTGTTCATCCATTGGAACCCGCGCACTTTTATCTATACCGATTTCACCTATTGCGACAGGTAATGATTCTCTGCAAATTTCTTCTATAAATAAACGGCCATTTTTGGGGGGGAACCAGGGGTGAACACCAATTGCCGGATAAATAACTTTGGGATATTTCGCAGCCAGAATCATTGCGTTACTCGAACTATCTTCATCCCAACTTGGTACGACTATTTTATCTACTCCAACATTTTTAGCATCGTATAATAGTTGTGCTGTCTTGTCTAATAATTGAGGGTGATTAAGGTGGCAATGGGTATCAATCATTTTTAATCATTTGCGATATTGCAAGATTAAAAACATCAATTAGTGGAATCTTCAAAGATTCTGCAATTTTTTTACAATCTTCATATTCCGGGGCATATTTAACTTTCCCTTCGTATTCTGACGTTTTCACCCGTATCTCACCCAGAGGAGTTGTTACTGTAATTATATTTCTTGGCAATATATATCGGGTAATTTCGGTTCGTCTTATTCCCAATGTTGTAGATTCCTGCAAAAGTAATCTAACTATATCATGTTCATTTTGTTCTTTGCATAATACTGTTACCATCACCCCGGGGCGATTTTTCTTCATTTGTACCGGGGTATAAAATATATCTAATGCTCCGGTTTGTAATGTCTTTTCCATCAGGTAACCGATAGCTTCACCGGTACAATCATCGAGATTGAACTCCAGTGATATAATTTTGTCGTTTGTTTTATCGTCTGTTGTTTCGCCAATAAATATGCGCATAACATTTGGAATATCAAATTCTTTAGTACCGGCACCATATCCAATGTTTATAATTTTCATGGCCGGCATGTTATCAAAGCTTTCAGCTAAAGTAGTTACGATTGCTGCCCCGGTAGGAGTGGTTAATTCTCCTTGTATGTCAGTATGGGCAATCTGTGCGCCGCGAAGCAGATATGCGGTTGCAGGGGCTGGTATGGGCAATGTGCCGTGGGCGCAATTAACCCAACCATTTCCGGTAGGGATAGCAGACGCATAAACTTTATCAATTTCTAAATGGTGCAGACCGATAGCAGTGCCGACGATATCAATTATCGCATCAACCGCGCCGACTTCGTGAAAATGGACTTTATCCGGGGTGGTTCTATGGACATCAGCCTCAGCCTCGCCCAGACGAGTAAATATCTTTTTTGCGGTTTCTTTAATATCTTCATGCAGGTGGCTGTCGTCAATTATTTTGATAATATCATACAATCCGCGATGTGGATGATGATGGTGCTTATTGTCTTCTTCTTCGTGATGGTGATGATGGTGATGACTTTCAATTACATCTAAATGGGTTGCGGAGATGCCTTTTTTTGTGACATTTTCTATTTTTAATTCCCAACC
>JBIJDE010000507.1:0-3744 GCA_044344305.1 Armatimonadota bacterium | reverse complement strand
TTTTTCTACAGATTGTTCGATTATCGATATTACAATCGTTACAGATGGTGATATTATAAGATATCTTTCATATTTAAATCATCGCAAATTATCTACCGCTACCATTAGTCGTAAATTAACTGCTGTACGAACATTTTATCGATTTATGGTCGCAGAACAAATTATAATAATTGATCCAACAGCAAATGTCACTTTACCACACCCTGTAAAAAAGTTGCCTTCAACATTAAATCTTGAAGAAGTTGAGATGTTGCTGAATGCTCCTGATGTTTCTGATATTCGTGGTTTACGCGATAGAACGATGCTGGAGGTACTATATGCAACAGGATTGCGCGTTACAGAGTTAGTCTCTTTAACGCGAGATAATCTACAATTAAATGTTGGATATTTAAGAGTGATAGGTAAAGGGAATAAGGAAAGAATAGTCCCCATAGGAAGTCATGCAATAAAATGGCTGCAATTATATTTAAGCAATAGAAAAGATACAAATCCATATATATTTCAAGGAAAAGAAAAAGGCCATTTAACAAGGGCAGCATTCTGGTTAATCATTAAATCATGTGCAAAAAAAGCTGGAATAATAAAATCTATTTCTCCGCATACTTTACGCCATTCATTTGCTACCCATTTATTGGAACGCGGGGCAGACCTTAGAATAATTCAGGAAATGTTGGGACATGCTTCTATTGCTACTACAGAAGTTTATACCCATGTCGCTACGGATATGCTACGTGAAGTATTCGCTGCTACTCATCCCAGAGCAAGAAAAATTGTGAAATGACTCAGGCTATATTGGACTAATTTATAACAAAACGGTATTATTTCGTCATGATTAGTTATATTCAAGGTACAGTTTTAGAACGTTTATCATCCTCAATGATTATCATTGCTGGTGGAATCGGTTACGAAGTATTAATTGCACCGGCAATTCTCGCACAAATGCCAGACGCAGTTGAAGGTTCTGAAGTATCATTGATTATTTATTATTATCTTCAAATAGATCAAAATCGTGCAACTCCTGTAATGATTGGCTTTAATAATAAAGCTGAACGTGACTTTTTTGAATCATTTATTCAAGTTGCAAGTATAGGCCCACGCACAGCGGTGAAAGCCATTGCTCAGCCAGTATCTCGTATTGCTGCGGCTATTGAAGCCGGAGATACCAGATTTTTGACACAATTACCGGGAATCGGACAGCAAAAAGCTCGTGAAGTAGTTGCAAAACTGCAAGGTAAAATGACTGCATATATGGCATTAAATACTGAAGTTCAGTCTGCTGGAAACATTCCTGCGCAATTAACAGATATGGCTGAATTAGAAAATGAAGTGATGCTGGTTTTGCAACAGTTAGGTTATAACAGAGCAGATGGATTAAATATGATAAGAAAAGCAATGATGTTATCACCAGTTCCAGCTAATACTCAGGAAATGTTAGAAGTTATTTTTAGGCAGCAGTAATTATATTTCGTTATAGCGTCTGCCATAATAGTCAGTTATATCAATATTCGCACCATTAGCTATCAGTAATTTTATAGCATCTTCATGGTCATTATTAAAAGCAATATGTAGTGGTGTAGATCCAGTTGTTTTTGTTTGTGCGTTTATATCAACACCTTGTTTTATTAAATAGTCAATTATTTTACATTTTCCAGCATCGGCAGCGAGATGCAAAGAAGTTATTCCTCCACGAGCAATCGCATTGATATCTGCACCTGCATTTAATAATAATTCAAAGATATTGTAAGGTTTATCAGTGATTTTCTTTTTATTCTTTATTGGCGCAACTGAATTATCAAAATCAAATAAAAATGATGTTTGATTATCATTCTGGGTAATTTTATCTTCAGTCATAGGATTGATATATGCTGGTGGATTCGGCTCAACAAAATCATTTGGATCATTTGCAGCTAAAAAATAATGTAAAGGGGTTAAATCCTGACTGTCACGCTGGTTTATAGTGGATTCAGTTATCATTTTTTGTATAATAACAAGGTCATTTTTTATTAATGCAAGATGAATTGGTGCAATGCCATCTCGGTTCAATGAAGAAATATTATATTTTTCATCTATTAAAAACTGAATTAGCTCATAATTCTTCGCAGAGATTGCATAATGTAATTGTGTATTGCCATCAGGAAAGCAGAACGTTTTATACCTTTCTGACTCTTTTAGTTTTCTTCGCAAGTAAATGTAATTAGATTTAGATAATTGATTTAGAAAATAATCCTTTTCATTTAGAGTGGCAGCAGCCAGTAATTCGATTGATTTCTTTGATTTTGCTAAATCAAGTGCTTTTTTCTTTGATTTATCTTTTTGAATAACATTAATTCCATTATCAAGAAGATATTCAATAAGATGTAATTTATCTTTAATAGCCGCCATATGTAATGCTGTTCTGCCTAATTTTTGGGTGGCGTTAATATCTACTTGTGTGTAGGAAAGCAGGCAATCAATTACTTCAATTTTATCTGCAGCGGTTGCAATATGTAATAGAGTCATGTTGAAATTATCAACATCATGCAAATTACATAAATGAATGTTATCGTTTAATTGTTCTTTTATAATATCTATATCGCCATTTTTAACAGCAGCAATAACTTCTGGAGGAATAATCATAATATTTCCTATCTGTATTATTTTTGACAATTTGGGCAATAATGAATTCTTCTGCCTGCGAACGGTTTATAGCTTATTTTTTCGCCACATTTACGGCAAGGTTTATTTTCTCTTTGATAAACGTTTAATTGGTGCTGATATTCGCCATGATTACCATCGGCATCCCGATATGAGGCATCACGGTTAGAAGTACCACGCGCTAAAATTGCTGCAGCCAAAATATCATGTATTGCAGCGTATAATCTATTTATTTCATCAACAGTTAATGAATTAGCTGGTTTTAATGGAGGAAGTTGTGCTTGAAAACATACTTCATCTGCATATATCTTACCAATGCCAGTAACTTTACTTTGATCCATTAAAGCTGCCTGCAGTGGTATTTTGGTAGTATTTAAAACTTCGCGCAATTTTTCTGGGGTGAAATCTTTATCGAAAGGTTCGCATCCATAATGCTCTAACGTTGGCAGAGATAGTACGTCAGTACCAGTAACCGCTGTAACACTACCAAATGTTCTTGGGTCTACAAAACGCAATTCATTATGGTCTGATAATAAAATTCTGACATGTGTATGAATTAATAACGGTGAGTCAGTAGGGGCAAGATAAACTCTTCCACTCATTCCCAATCTAAATAGAATGGAGTTTCCATTACTGAGAATTAATATGATAACTTTTCCACGGCGTAACGATTCAACTATTTTAGCTCCCCGAATCATATTTATAAATTCTTCAGCAGAGTTGTTTTCACGTATAGCACGATCACGACCAGTAATTACATCAGTAATTTTTTTACCGGTTATATATGGAGATATTTGTCGGCGAATAGTTTCAACTTCTGGTAATTCAGGCATATAATTTACTCGTTGTGTGAACGTGTGAAAAACGGTTTATCATCATCACTGATGATCGATGAAATTTCTTTATCAGCTTCAAAAACTTCTCGTATATCATCTGCAGAAAGTTTTTTTACTAATAATGCTACTAAATATGCCCATAATATTGCTACAAAGCCCAAGCAATAAGGAACATACAACTTTTCTTTAATGGTCCATGGTTTGAAGTCAATACCTTGCATTTCATTTTGTGAAATAACATACACCGTTAAATACCATGCAACTCCTGCTGTAA
>JBIJDE010000113.1:0-11649 GCA_044344305.1 Armatimonadota bacterium | reverse complement strand
ACCAAAACCGAAAACCGAAAACTGAAAACTGAAAACTGAAAACCCTAATCCCTAAAAAAGTGAGATAAAATGACAAATCAACAATCAGATAAATTAAAACGTTTTTCGCAGCACCGGTTTGGGATGTTTGTTCATTGGGGGTTGTATGCCATCAATGGTTGGCACGAACAGGAGATGTGGCGGCGGCGGGTATCGCGTGAAGAATATATTCCATTGATTGATAAATGGAACCCGGTTAATTTCAACCCGGATGCCTGGCTGGACCTGGCACAGGAAGCGGGGATGGAATACCTGGTTTTTACCACCAAACATCATGATGGATTTTGCCTTTTTAATACCAGATATACCGATTTTAATGTAATGAATTCACCATACCATCGCGATATATTGGGTGAATTGGCGGTGGCTTGCCAGCGTCGTAATTTTCCACTTGGGATATATTATTCAGTGGTTGATTGGATGCAGCCAAATTACCCGAATCAGGGAAGACACCATGAGATACCGGCGCAACCCGGTGATGACCCGGATATGAAAAAGTATATGGAGTTTCTGCGCTCGCAGGTGCGGGAGTTGTGTACCGGATATGGTAAATTACATTCATTCTGGTGGGATATGAATGTCGATGGGTATCACGACCCGACTATAAACCAGATGATAAGAGAGCTGCAACCAGATTGCTTCATAAATAATCGCGGTATGGACGAAGGCGATTTTGGCACCCCGGAACGCGATTGGAACGACCATGCCGGTGCGTCTGGTGTGCCGGTTGAGGCATGCCAATCCGTGGGGATGGAAAGCTGGGGGTACAGGGTTGATGAGAGCTATTATTCCGACCGTCACATCATTCGCAGTATGGACCGGTTTCTGGCAAAAGGCGCGAATTATCTGTTAAATGTCGGACCGCAGTCAGATGGCATAATTCCAGAAAAAAGCGCCGCAATGTTGCGGCGAATAGGGAACTGGTATAAAAATGTTCGCAAATCTTTTGAGAATGTAGAAACCTTGGGAGAAGTCACGGGAGTGCCAGGAAGCATTCTTACCCGAAAAGAAAATAAAATCTACCTGCATTTACCTGCGGATTTCCCGGGTGAGGATGTTATAATAAAACCGTTGCAACAATTGCCAAAACAGGCTGTACTGCTTAACACCGGACAGAAATTGCGATGTGCCAATAACATGACCCCATCGCAACATTCAGAACAAACAGGATATTTGCGGATATGCGGTTTGCCTATAAATGAAATGAGCAATACCTGTATGGTTATTGAGTTGGAGTTTGAAACTATGCCGGAATGGCAGACTGGTGACGATGGCAAAAAAGTTTCTGATGTTAATATAATGTAAATACAAAACTATTTTTTGCGGAACTTATAAGGTGATATATCAAACCTTTGCCGAAAACGTTTGGCAAAATATGCTGAATTAACAATTCCTACATTACCGGCGATTTCTTCTATTGATAAATTAGTTCGGCGAAGCAACCCGGCAGCACGTTCCATGCGGATAGCTTCCAGCCGGTCATGTATTGTCATGCCGGTGGTGGCTTTAAATTGCCTGGTTAAATGTCGTGAACTCATTGAAACTTCCGTTGCTATTTCTTCAAGAGTCATCGGGTTGTTAAGATTTTCCTGCAACAATTCATCAACCCTGGTGATAAGTTGAGATGTCGTTTCTATCTGTTTTTTTTCATCAGATGGCGTTTCAATAAGGCTCACCAACGATGCGTAAATCACCCCCAAATAACTGTTAGCGCGCAATTGCCATCCTGGTAGTTGAAAATTTATTGTTTCATAAATTTGTGTTACTACCCAAATTAGTTCCGGACAAACAGGCCATTGTTTTTTTTGGGGAGTAATTAATGCGTGGTCAAGGTCAAACGACAACACTAACCACAAACATGGCTGGTCATGGGTCTGCCACTGGTGCACAGTACCGGGAGAAAATAAAACAATACTACCGGATTCGACATGCTGGGTTTCCCACGGTGTTATTAATGTAATATCCCCTTTAAGCAAAACAAAACCTTCATAAAAACGATGATTATGTCGGGAGACCGTTGTGTTTTTACCTGACAAATTACAATTAACCCAATGACATTCCAATAATCCTGCCGGGTACGACCACTTATGCAAAACCGTAGACAGCGAATCACATATTTTACTTAATTCCGCATGACTATACGGAAACGATGATATTTGAACCATTTTTATATTACCTTAACCTGACCCAAAATATTTGCGAGCAAGATGATTGAAAACATTGGGTTTTGCATTTTTTTCTATAATTCAATAAATAACAAGACTTACACATCCCTTGGGAATGATGCTTGAAAATAGCCATTTCAACAGAAACTGCGATAAGTTATTGCAAAAATACAAACTTGTCCCAATTGTAGTGAAAAATGTCCTGATTGTATATATATATATTATTTCATCCACGATTTATAAATATATAATTCTGGCATCGTTACATTGCATATGCATGCAGAGATTTATTTATGTTATCAGAAAAATTGGAAACAGAATTAACAGATATTGAACAGGTACAAATACGCGCCTTGCCATGGGCATTGGCACATGGCGTTTTTAATACTATTTTTTCATTGTGGACATTTGGTGGCTCGTTGTTCCTGTTATTCCTTCACGAACTGGGATTGCCAAAGGGTTACATTGGAGCATTGTTATCACTATTCCCCTTCTGTGGCATTATTGCATTATGGTTTGCCCCCATGGCAACCCGTATTGGGTGGAAACGTGTATTTATCACCTGTTATGGCAGCAGAAAATTGGTTATGGCACTTCTTTTGTTACTGCCATGGATAATCAGCACTGCCGGAGATACCGCCGGGTTGTGGTGGCTGGTCGGTGTATTGGTTATTTTTGCCATTCTTCGCGCTTTGGCGGAAACTGCGTATTACCCATGGTCGCAGGAGTTTGTGCCCAATGCCATACGTGGAAAGTTCACCGGAATGAGCCAACTGTTGGGTACTGCCGCCGCCGGCATCGCACTTTTTGTAGCCGGCCAATATATAGGTCCCGGCACCGGATTACCTCGTTACCTTATTTTACTGGCAATCGGTTGCGTATCCGGTATTATTGGTGTTATCTGCATGACCCGTATTCCCGGTGGCGCGCCACAGGTGGCCAACGAATCAAACCCAACACATTTAGATGAAATAAAGATGGTACTAAAGGACAAAAACTTCCTTGCTTACCTTGGTGGCATGAGCGGAATAACCATTGGCACAATGTTGCTAATCAGTTTTCTTCCACTGTATTTAAAAGAATATCTGGGCATTTCATCAGGCGTGGTGGTATCACTGGATGCCACTGTTATGATTGGTAGTGCGTTATCCAGCCTGGCATGGGGATGGGCTGCCGACCGGTTGGGAAGTCGTCCTGTGTTGATGACATCACTGGCAATAGGATTACTTGTTCCGCTGGGATGGTTGCTGCTGCCACGGCATATATCTGGTTTGATTTTCTGGTGTATCACGCTTTATTTTTTATATGGTGTTGCGACAGGCGGTATTTTGGTCGGTTCCAGCCGTTTACTCTTCAACAGCGTAATTCCATCCGACCGCAGCACTGCTTACACCGCGGTTTATTATTCCTGTATGGGCATTACCGGCGGCATTGCCCCATTATTAGCAGGTGGTATATTAACCGCTTTTACCGATCTTCTACCGCTACAAAACTCGTTTAACGCTTATCATGTAGTTTTTATCATATCACTGATGCTTGTATTGTTGGGATGGTGGTTATATAGTATGGTAACCCCCGATGGCAAATATACCACCCGTGAGATAATTTTAAAAAGTTTCTTAATTTTAATAAACAAAAAAATAACAGGGTGAATGACAGATATGAAATCCATTAATCAAAAAATATTTGAAAATATTGAAAAAGCCTGGGAAATATCATGGTCACTATATTACCGTGAGGACACAAATCTGTTTTATGATTATGTTTCTGATAATGACCCGGCATGTAGTCAGGCACATTTACCTACACCCGATGAGGTGAAACAACAGTTCCCAAACTTATGCGGTTGGGGTACCGGAATGGAAGATAGCGCCATCAGTGCCGGAGTCTGGATGGCTACTATTTGCGATCGTTTCGACTCTACCAGTGATGAAACCATGAAAAAATACGCTGACAAGGTATGGGAAGGAATGAAATTACTTATGCGGGTATCTAAATCTTCCGGATTTCTGCCACGCAGCGTATGCCTTGCTGATGGAATAAGCCACTATATCAACAGTTCACGCGATCAATACACTCATTATTGCCATGGTATCTGGCGTTTTTACCATTCACCACTATCAGATGCCGGTCAACGCGCCGGCATGCGTCAGATTATTACTGATATATGTCATCGTATGGAAACTAATGTTATACCAGAAAATGATTTTTCTTTTTGCCAGGAAGATGACAGACCCGGGCATGGTGTTAATAAAATGTGGGAAAACTGGGGCCCTCATGAATGGGGCAGATTACCAATGATTTATGCAATAGGTTGGGATCTTACCAGCGATAAACATTGGCGGGATATGTATCAACGTTATGCATGGGAAGCAGCATACAAGTCAACTTCTGTGCCGGATAATCACCCCGCATATGCACTTCAACAGGCAATATTTTCATTTGAACCACTGATAGCGATTGAATCAATGGATTCTGAATTGCGCATGGCATGGTTACAAGATATGAAATTATATGCAGACGCAATACAATCATACACAAAGCAATGCCTTGAATATACCCCTGTAATTATAACTGAAACAGACTGGAGAAAATGGCCTACTCAGGATCATGGAAATGGTCCGTGTCCAACATGGCCTGATGGTGAGAGAATAGAAGACCGTACAGTCCGTGAACCTGCTGAGTCTATACTATCACAACTGATGGTACCTGACCGACCACTTCCTGCAGACCAGATTGAGCTATTTTATCATTTTTTACAACAAACAAAATATGAATTATCTTTCATGTATGGCCTATTTTACCATGTTGCAGTATATTGGCGGGCAGTAAAATGCGGTGTGCTATGTATATAAAAGAACCATATAAATATATATCCTGAATAGATTTAAAGGTATAATTTCATCTGAAAAAAGGAAAATAAATGAAAACAGAAATAAAACTTAAAAATCATTCTGTAGAACTATTCAGGCCGGCATTGGTAAAAAAAAGCCGATGGTTTTGCTGGTTCCCATCGTTGATTATGATGCCTGATGGTATTTTATGGGCGGTTATGCAGGCAAACGCGGATATTCACGTATCTGATTCATGTTGTTATCTTTCACGGTCACGGGATAAAGGTTTAACATGGGAAGAACCATTTGTAATCGGTGACGCCGGATTGAACCATTTGATATTGCCGGATGGCAGTGCCATGATTATTCCATATTATTTGCGACCTCGTCCTGACGGTGCAATTGGCGCTCCATGTAATATACTTTCACCAACAGGTGAACTTTCAATGCTGCCATCCGGCGTAAATGTCAGAGGATTTCCAAATATTCCCAAACCTTTTTCTCCGGATTTATCTACAGCAGGATTTGTATTTAATGGTCAGGTTATTATAGGAAATAATAATGAATATCTGACAACGTTGTATGGCACATTTGCGGGAGACAAACGATATTCATTGCTGTTGGCTGAATCAGAAAATGGTTTTGACTGGAGAATTCGGTCAATTATTGCCGGTCCGGAATGCAATTTAGATGGTGAGGAAGGCCCATGTGAATCGGCTATTTGCAGATTGCCTGATGGTCGTATTATGTGCATATTCAGGCTTGCGTCATTTGTTCCATATGGTCAGACATTCAGCAGTGATGATGGTAATAACTGGTCTGTGCCAAACACCATAACACCATCGTCAGTAGAACCAAGTCTGCAGATAATGAATAATGGAGTAATTGCGTTATCCGGCGGTCGCCCGGGGATATCATTATGGATAAATAGTGACGGAAGCGGAAAAGAATGGGAAAACATTGATATTATCGCCGCACATAATAACTTTGTTCCGGATGATTGCATAAATCCAAATTCAAAAATGGGATGGATAAGCCGTGATGATATGATAAAACAAGGTTTAGGTGGTTTTACATCATGCTATACAGAAATTGTAAAATTAGATAATGAAAACTTACTGCTTATTTATGACCGGATTGGGCTTGGCTGGAATCAGATACCGGATGAATCAAATGAAACCAACAGCGTATGGGCCATGCGAATAAAAATAAAAAAGGCGATAGCACAATGATTAAAAATAAAATTTTAAATAACATTCGTAACCTCGGCTCGCGCCGCGAGCTGTTCGTCGATCACATGCTGATCGACCGCCTCGACAATACTCATCTGAAACTCCATGAACCGGTCTCCGACGGCGTGGTGCTGCGGATCGACAAACCCTGGGAAGGCCCAGCCAACTTCGGCATGTCGGTGATCGATGTCGGCGACCGACTGCTGATGTACTATCGTAGCTGGGCATTGACCGATGCTGACGACCAGAACGGCGTCGGCTGCGTGGCCGAAAGCCGCGACGGTGGCGCGACCTGGAGTAAGCCGGTACTGAATCGCGTCCGCAAGCCGGAGTGGCCGGACAACAACATCATCGCTACCGACGACGGCGAACCGCGTTTTGCCTTTCCCTGTGCACCCTGGGTGGACACCCGTCCCGGTGTGCCGGCGGATGAGCGGATCAAAATGGTTCAGAGCGAGCCGGTGAGCGGCGAGAAGCACACCGCCATGATCGATCCGGCGGGCCCGAAACGGTTGGTCTTTTGGACATCGGCCGATGGCTTCACCTTCCAGAAAATCGACCCACAGCCTGACATGGTCAGCGACCTGCGCAACTGCTTCGACGGCGGCAACACGATGTTCTGGAGCGAGGTTGAGCAACAATACGTGCTTTATTATCGCTGGTACGACGATGAATGGGGGCAGGGATACCGAAGTATGGCCCGCACAACGTCGAAGGACCTGATGAGCTGGACGCCGTCGGTGCCGATGACCTATGGCGAGACGCCACGCGAGCAGTTCTACATCAACAACACCCAGCCCTACTTCCGCGCGCCGCATTTCTACATCGCCCCCGCCGCACGCTTCATGGAAGGTCGTCAGGTGATTACCGAGGCGCAGGCGGTGGCTCTGGGTATAAAGGATATCGGGCCGCATGTATATTTCAAGGACTGTTCCGACGCCGTGCTACTCACCAGCCGTGCCGGTTCAACGGTGTATGACCGCACATTCATGGAGACCTTCATCCGTCCCGGCCTCGGTTATGGCCACTGGGTCTCGCGCACCAATTATCCCGTCACCGGCATCCTGCCCGCCGGGCCGAACCAAATTCAAATATTCGTATCCCGCTACTATATGCAGGATACCTGGCACATCGAACGGTTATTGCTCCGTACCGACGGCTTCTCCTCGGTCAGTGCGCCTTGGGAAGGCGGTGAGATGGTCACCAGGCCGTTCACCTTCACTGGCACGGAACTTGAACTCAACTACCGCACCGGTGCCCCGGGGTTCGTCCGGGTGGAGATTCAAGATGCCGCCGGCACGCCGCTCACCGGTTACACGTTAGACGACTGCCCGGAGATTATCGGCGACGAGATCGAACGCGTCATTGCGTGGAAACAAGGCACGGATGTCAGCAGCCTTGCCGGCACACCTGTACGACTTCGTTTTGCGATGAAAGACGCCGATATATTCGCGCTGCAATTTGCGTGAAAGGGGAGGAGAAAATGTTTAACGCTGTAACATTAGAACTATTTAACAGTCCGGGCAACCCGCGCAATTCTGAAGGTTCGTTCGCCACCTTGCGTGATGGACGCGTAATGTACGCGTATTCACGCTATTACGGCGACAACTGGGCGGATGAGGCGACCGCGCGGATATGCGCGCGTTATTCGGCCGACAATGGCATGTCATGGACAACTGATGATGTGGTTATAGTAGAAAATGAAGGTAAGTGCAATGTTATGAGCGTATCGTTGCTGCGGTTGCGTGACGGCAGATTAGCGCTGTGGTACATTCGTAAAGATGGTATAGATAACTGTCATACTTATCTGCGGATATCTGATGATGACGCTGAATGGGGTGAACCGATTTGCTGCATACCGGCGCCGGGATATTTTGTTGTAAATAATGACCGGGTTATTCAGCTTAAAAGCGGACGGTTGCTGATACCCGCGTCACTGCATCGCAATAAATTATCAGCGGATATGGCGGGTGATAATATATATGCCGCTTTTGATGGACGCGGCATTGCTATCTGGTTTATTTCTGATGATACCGGCGTTACATGGCGCGAAAGCCGTGACTGGTGGGCATTGCCGGTTAGAAGCGGCAGCGGTTTGCAGGAAACCGGTACCATAGAATTGGCCGATGGACGATTGTATAGTTATTGCCGTACAGATACCGGGTGCCATTATGAGATGTTTTCATCAGATGGCGGTGATACATGGACGCCGCCGGCACCATCAATATTTAAAGCGCCATGTTCGCCGTTGTCTGTAAAGCGTCTGCTGAATGGCGACTTGATGGCGGTGTGGAATGACCATGGCGGTAAAATTTCGCCGGTTCCTGCTGATGTATCATTTAATACAAACAGTTGGGGACGAACACCACTGGTATGCGCAATTAGCCGGGACGATGGAAAAACATGGACAAACCATAAACTGCTGGAAGATGACCCGGACCGGGGCTTTTGTTACATTGCTATTCACCCGATGGATGATTCGGTGTTGCTGGCATATTGTTGCGGAGGCGGCACAAAAAGCGCGGTGCTGCAGGATACATGCATCCGTAAAATATCACTGGATTGGCTATACGCGTAAACAGAGGGGGTTATAAAATGACAGATATTATTAATATCGGCAATCGCCGTGAATTATTCGCGGATTCGCTGTTAATCAACCGGATGGAAAATATTCGCGTAGTGCTGAATCATCCGCAACCACAGGAAATATCGCTGGTTTGCGACGCGCCGTGGGAAGGGTGCATGGTCGGATATAATACTGTGATGCATTGGGATGGACGTTACCGAATGTATTACCGGGGATGGCATATTAATCTGGATAATTTTGACGGTTCAGAAACAGCAAGACCGTCCACGATATGCCTGGCGGAAAGTGATGACGGCATAAAATGGGAACGCGTGGAAATTAATCAATTTGAATATAACGGGGATAAAAATAACAATATTGTCTGGATGGGTGCCGGTGATGACGCTTGGGGGATGCACGGATTCGCGCCATTTATCGATACAAATCCTGATTGCAAGCCGGATCAGATGTGGAAGGCTGTCGGTGCCGGATGGGAAAGAAGCGATAAAGGTTTATATATAATGACCTCGCCGGATGGCGTTAACTGGTCGTTGTTGTCTGACCAGCCAATTCTTGCCGGTTACCCGCATGATTCTCATAATACTGTATTATGGAGCAATGAGGAAAAATCTTACCGCGCCTATTTCAGAACATGGACTCAGGGGCATTATGCCGGGTTGCGGACGATTTCCACCGCTGTATCACCCGATTTATTTGCATGGAGTGATATAGAACAACTGGATTTTTCGGACGCTCCGGAAGAGCAGTTATACACCAATAACATAATTCCGTACCCGCGCGCGCCGCATATCCGGGTTGGGTTTCCCGCCCGCTATGTTGAACGTCCGTGGTCACCGTCAATTGATGCCCTGCCGGAACGTGAACATCGATTATTGCGGGCAAAAGCAAGTCCGCGATATGGTACTGCTGTTACAGATACGCTATTCATGACAAGCCGCGACGGCGTATCATTTAAACGGTGGGGCGAGGCATTCATTCGTCCTGGATGCCGCACTGCGGGGAGTTGGGCATACGGCGATATTTATAACGCCTGGGGAATGCTGCAAACGCCGTCATTAATCACTGGCGGTGAAGATGAACTGTCATTTTATGTGTCAGAGGGATACTGGCGGGGAGAAGGCTCATCTATACGCCGTTATACTTTGCGCCTTGACGGTTTTGTTTCTCTAAACGCACCGCTTTCCGGTGGTGAAGCAACTACAAAAGTATTGGTATTTGACGGTGACCGCCTTTCATTGAATGTATCAACATCCGCGGCAGGTTATGTTCGTGTGGAAATACAGGATGCGACAGGTATACCGTTGCCGGGATATGCTTTGGATGATTGCTGGGAAATAATCGGCGATACCGCGGATTACTTTGCGCGTTGGAAAAACGGCACTGATGTCAGTAAATTATCCGGGCAACCGGTAAGAATTCGCTTTGTTTTAAGTGACGCGGATGTATACGCATTTCAATTCGAGAAAGATGAGGTGGTTTCATCATTAAAATAGATGAATATTCCTGATAAATAATCTTGTAAATCCTGCTAATCATGTCTAAAAAGAGGTGACCCATGACGCAAAAACTTAATGCTGAACATGGTATAGTATGCCGGATCCTGAATGATAAATTTGGGTATTTCGGTTGGCCATCTGTTACACGACTAACTGATGGAACACTTATTGTTATCAGTTCCGGTCTACGGTCGGAGCATGTCTGTCCATGGGGAAAGACTGTGTTGAATGTCAGTACTGATAATGGCGCAACATGGTCGTCACCGCGGGTAATTAACGACTCACCATTAGATGACCGTGATGCCGGGATAGTTGATTTGGGTGATGGAAAACTGTTAGCCACATGGTTCACCTCGGACACCAGAATATATTTCAAAGAAGAATGGGTGAAAAATTGGTTGGGTGATGATGAAATAAAATCATGGGCAGAAAAACTGAATGATGTTACAGATGATATAGCAAATCAGCATATTGGGTCATGGGTTATGCTGAGTAATGATGCCGGCGCGACTTGGGGAAAACCTATCCGCGTTCCGGTGTCGACACCCCACGGACCAATTAAGCTTAGAAATGGTAATCTGCTTTATCTTGGAAAACCTTATGGCACCTGGGATGATATGAATGATGCTATTATCAGTGCTGCCAACAGTGTTGATGGTGGGTATACCTGGAATATTCTGGGATCAATTCCTGTGTATCCAGGTACAGATCCGGCTAACTATCACGAACCGCATGTGGTAGAATTGGCTGATGGCAAATTAATTGGCATGATAAGGGTAGAAAATCACAGCGGAAAAGATTTAGCTGATGCGGGAGTGCCAACATTCAGCATGATGCTGACCGAATCGACAGACGGTGGTAAAACCTGGACAACCGCAAAACCACTCGGGTTTCATGGCTCACCACCACATTTGCTGCGACATTCAACAGGAGTGCTGATATTAACCTATGGATATCGCCAGGAACCATTTGGCCAACGTATGGCATTGAGTTATGACGAAGGCGTTACATGGATCCATGATTACATCATTCGCGATGACGGACCGGACGGCGACCTCGGATACCCGTCAACGGTAGAAATGGCAGACGGTTCATTATTCACCCTATGCTATCAAAAAGTACCCGGTGATAAAAAATGTTCGTTATTGTGGTCAAAATGGGAATTGCCGTGATTATTTGTTACACAGAGAAGTCTTGTAGAATTAAAAATTAAAAATTAATAATTAAAAATTAAAAATTAAACAGGCTCTTGCATAATCTGATATTAAATATTTATGCTGCAGTCTTGTGGTAGGC
>JBIJDE010000553.1:0-3311 GCA_044344305.1 Armatimonadota bacterium | reverse complement strand
ATTGTGAAAAAGAAAGTGCTTCCACTACCCAATTCGCTTTCAACCCAAATCCTACCACCATGCATTTCTACAAAACGTTTGCAGATAGGCAATCCTAAACCAGTTCCCGGTGTTTTGTCACTTTTACTTCCCTTTACCTGATAAAAATCTTCAAATATAATATCATATTCATCTGAAGCAATACCAACACCAGTATCTGAGATACTTATTACTATCTCATCAACTTTCTGTTGCATTGCAATGGTAATCTTTCCGCCGTCCGGGGTGAACTTGGCGGCATTTGAAAGCAGATTATAAAGAATCTGCTTCAATTTTCGTTCATCAACTGTTATTTCTATCCAATCAAACTCATGTGGGATAGATATATCAAGAGTAATTCCGTGTTTATAAGCCTTTTCTTTAATCATAATCAGACTATTTACTACAAGATCTACAATTTTTACTGGAGATTTTTCTAATTCCATTTTACCTGATTCAATCTTTGCTAAATCAAGGATATCGTTTATCAATGACAAAAGATGCTTAGCACTATCCAATACATATTGAACAAATTCTAATTGCTTCGCGTTTAACTCACCATAACATTGATCTTTTAATAAATCTGAGAAACCAATAATAGCATTCATGGGAGTACGAAGTTCATGACTCATACTGGAAAGAAAATCACTTTTAGCCTTGCTGGCGGCTTCTGCGGCTTCCTTTGCATTTTTAAGCATTACCTCTGCTTTCTTTCTTTCTGTAATATCACGTGCAACAGAAAGCACCATCTGCTTACCATCTAATTCAAAACAATGCGCATTAATTTCCATCGGAATCGACTGACCATCTTTTGTAAGATGGCCAATTTCAAATATTACATTGCCAGTTCTTGATAATTCTCTAGTTATTTCTTTTTGATATTCCGGTGAGAGAGGATTATCAATATTTCCTGGCGACATCTTCAGAAGTTCTTCACGAGTATAACCTAATCGTTGACATGCCACATCATTTACCTCGGTAAAGGTACCGGGCAAACCATCTTCATTAACAGCATGAACAAAAATAGCATCATTACTGCTGTTAAATAAAATATTTAAACGTTCTGCCGTCTGACGCAGTTGCGCCTCTGACACAGCCAATTCATGTAAATGTCGGTCAATTTCCCGTTTCGCTTCGACAAGTGCCTTATTAGTCGCTTGCAAATCAATGTTTTTCTGGACGGCATTTGCATACGTGGAGAACAATAATTCAACCATCCGCTCAGGATCAGCCTGAAAAACATGGGTTTCGCCATCGAATATTATTTGAAACGACTTTCGCTGATACCGTCTTTGGGTTGACAGGGCAGAAACGGCAAGCAAATCTTTTATACGCGCAAGAAGAAAGTCAGCGTTAAACGGCTTGGTGACGAAAGCATCGGCGCCGGATTGCAATGCCGGCAAGGTATCTGCCGGATCCGACAGGGTCGTAAGTAAAATAAACGGTATTTCAGATAAATTTATATCGTCACGAATAACTGTACAAAATTCATATCCAGACATCACCGGCATTACAACATCGGAAATTATAAGAGTTACTGCATTCTCTTTCGCTTTTTCAAATCCTTCTTGTCCATTTGTAGCAGTAATTACATCATAACCAGCTTCAATCAAGGTATTATGTAAAAGCATAAGTTGAGTAGGGCTATCATCCACTATAAGTATTTTATTATGGTTATTATTATTTATCATTTTAATCTCCTTTTATTATTTTATGCAGGTTATTGACACACCAATTTGATAAGCGTATCAGCTATCTCATCAGGGGATTGTATATATGTTGCCCCTCCTAACTTGATAGCTTCTCCCGGCATACCATGCACCACTGAACTATCATGATCTTGGGCGATAGTTATAGCTCCACGGTCTTTCATCTGTTTTAATTCCAATGCACCATCACGTCCCATTCCTGTTAACAACACACCAATTGCTCGGTCACCGAATTGCTGAGCAACCGAACTAAAAAGATGAGCGACTGATGGACGCAACCCATTATCTGGTGGAGCATCAATTAAACAAATGGTTCCATCATGCGCGATTTCCAAGTGACGTGCATCCGGTGCCAGATATACATAACCCGGAAGCGGACGTTCACCATTTTCTGGAATTCTTACTGACAACGATACTGTTTTCCCCAGCCAATCTGCCATTCCCTTTATAAATCCAGCAGCAATATGTTGTACGATAAGTATAGGGACAGGAAAATTCTTCGGTAATTTTGATAACAAGGCGTGTAGTGCTGGCGGGCCTCCTGTCGATGCGCCGATTACAACGATTTGAATCTGCCTAACAAGAGAAATTGTTGGTGTTGTCACTGACTTAATAATTGGGGAGACATCCGTTTTCACTTTTTTTGCCCATCGTTTCACCACCGGTACTTCTGCCATCAGTTTGATAGTTTGAATCAATTCCTTAATTCGTTGATCAATATTAGGATCACCAGGTCCTGGTGGTTTCTCCAACACGGCAACTGCGCCGGCTTCCATAGCTTTAAACGTCTTTTCAACATCAGAAGGATCCCAACTGGCAGTAACAATAACTATCGGCACCGGGTATGTCTCCATGATACGCCTGGTGGCTTCATACCCATTCATTTTCGGCATCTCAATATCCATTGTGATAACATCAGGTTGTTGACGCGTTACAAACTTACATGCCTCTTCACCATTATTTACAATGCCAATTATCTGAATATTATCATCTGTATTTAACAGAAATTCCAGGTATTTTTGTGCCACCAATGAGTCATCAACAATCAATACTTTCACCATGTGTCCATTCTCCTTTCAGTAATCTTTCATCACTACTAAATCAACAGCCTGACTGTTTTCAGCAAATTACTTTGATCAAAGCTGCTTTTCACGATATATGCATTTGCGCCTACATCAATACCACGTTCACGATGTTCACGCGACTCAAGTGCCGTGACCAATATGACCGGTATTTCCGCAAAATTTGAATCGCTGCGAATCTTTGCTGTCAAATCAAAACCACCCATACGTGGCATTTCAACGTCAGAAACTACAAGGTCAAACCGGTCTGTTTTTAGAGCAGTAAAACCATCAATACCATCAACAGCAACACTCACTTTATAGCCGCTTGCTTCCAAAATATTTTTCAGCAGCATACGGGATGTAACTGAATCTTCTACTACCAGGATGGATTGCTGATGAAGTTCGTCATTACCTTCTTCCATGCTGACTTCACTATAATCTCTTATCCCCAATGTTGCCGATTTTATGAGATCACGCACATTTACAATAGGCACCACGTCACCTGAACCTAATACTGTGG
>JBIJDE010000112.1:0-11653 GCA_044344305.1 Armatimonadota bacterium | reverse complement strand
ATATTCCTGCCGAAAGAGTATCTGCCATTATGTTATCTATAGCAGTATTTACAGAATGTTATCATCCTATGCGAAACGGTGTGGTGGTTTCAATATCATCATTCACTCGAATGTTGCAGGAAATGGGGCATGAAGTTACGATTTTCACTGCCCGCCATCCTGACCAGCACGGTGAAGAATCTCATAATATTGTCCGTTTCCCATCAATAACATTCCCTGTTAAAATGAAATATCCTATACCTATACCAATAGCGACTCGCGAAGCGCGGGAACGTTTGCGGGATGGGCATTTTGATGTTATCCATACCCATGCGCCTATGATGCTTGGGCATTTTGCCATGGCGTATCGATTGCGTTCGCATTTGCCGTTGGTATTTACCTATCACACCATGATAGAAGACTACACCCATTATGTGCCATTACCACAGGGATGGTCCCGTCGCCGCGCTATCGATCTTAGTCGTATTTATTGCAATGCCAGCGACCATGTAATTGCCCCCACGCCGGCGGTAGAGAAAAAATTACGACAATACAGGGTGATGAGTCCAATATCCGTAATCCCCACCGGTATCGATATAGATATTATTGACCAAATCAGTCCGGGTAATTTCCGCGAGCAATATAATATACCGCAGGATGTGCCTCTACTGGCATACGCCGGCAGAATTGCAAAAGAAAAAAATATACCACGATTGCTTTCTTCATTTAAGGAAATAGCTAAAAAGGAACCCGATACTCATTTACTACTGATAGGTGGTGGTCCTTATGATAGTGAAGTGCAGAAGTATATAGATGAAAACAGCCTTGCAAATCGCGTGAGGATGACAGGATTTGTCCCTCGCGAAAAGTTAATAGCCGGTTTGAAAGAAGCAGATATATTCGTATTTTCATCCCTGACCGAAACTCAAGGTTTGGTAATTGGCGAAGCAATGGCATGTAATCTGCCGATAGTTGCGGTTACCGCCGATGCTACCCGCGATTTAATTGATAATGGCTGTGAAGGATTGCTTACCAGCGATAACGATAGCGAAATAGCGGAAGCTGCTATAGAGTTAATTAATGATAAAAACAAATCCGTTGAAATGGGTATTGCAGCCAGAAAACGAGTGGAAACTATATCAGCCAGAAAATGTACTGAGCGATTGATTGATATCTATCACCGCGTCATCAGTAATTCACCGTCAAAACATGACAGCACATGGCAGCACATGAGAGCTATATTTAAAATGTGGATGCGCAGAAGATAAGTGGAGAGAGTTATGCGTTTACTGACAATCGGAATATTTTTGTTGATGACGGCAACAGTCTTTGGTCAACAATCCTCTGCCGCAAAAACAATAGCGGCGAAAAATGGCAACGCTGTTGTGACTGTAAAAATTTCAGTTAAAATGCGTGTTTCCGGCGATGGTCAAACATCAAATGAAGAACAGAAAAGTGAAATTATTGGCACTGTTATTTCACCGGATGGAATAATTCTGGTTCCATTATCAGCAACTGATCCGACTGACATTATTTCCCGTGCTATGGGTGATAATGAAGAGTCAAACTTTAAAATGAATGTGGATGTCGTTGAATTGAAAGTACGTACTCCGGAAGGATTGGAAATTCCCGGTAAGGTAGTATTGCGTGACCAGGATATGGATTTGGCGTTCATTAAACTAAATAAAAAGCCTGCTCATCCCATGGTATACGTCGATATCAACAAAAATGCTTCCTTGTCGTTATTGGATGATGTGATTGTAATGGGACGTGCCAGTGCATCAATTTACCGGTCTTTATGCGTGAATAGCGAACAGGTTGAAGTAATGGTTAAAAAGCCGCAGCCTTTTTATATTCTGACTCATTCTGGCAACGCGTCAAACCTGGGGTCGCCGGTTTTTGATTATAATGGCAGATTCGTGGGTATTATGGTTTTAAGAGCGACAACCCAATTAAAAGGCTCAAATGGTAATAATGGACCACACGCTATAGTACGACCAGCAACTGTAATAGCAAAATCTGCCGGAACATTGTTAAAAAATAGAACAGGTGCTGTAACTGTTAAAATTACAAAATCAACACCGTTACCTGCTAAAAAGGTAACGGTTAAAGCACTAATAATTCCTGCAAAGAAGAAAATTACTGAACCTGTTAAGAAAATAGTGGCAAAACCACTGGTAAAAAGTAGCAAAGTTGCACCACTAAAGAAGAAATCCGCTGAACCAGTTAAAAAAATTGCACCAACAAAATCAGTAGTTAAAAAAACTGTAAAATCTAAAAAATTGGAAATAATTCCGGTGAAGAAAACAAATTAGCGTACTTAAAAGATTTATTCAAGAAAGTTGCTGAAAAATATTTTTTTTGCAACTTTTTATTTTGTAACTTTGTCTTAATATATACGTATTATAATTTATGGAAAAAGGAATAACTATGAGAAATGAATGGGATGAGCTATCAGTAATCACTGATATTATCAAAGCTTATGAAGCTGGTGAAAAAATCAGCTACTCATATATGGAAAAAAACTCTCCGTCGCTTTTGCGTGCGGCAGAGCGGCTTTTTGGTACATGGGCAAAGGCTGTACAGGAATCAGGAATTGACTATAACTCAATCCGCAGATATAAAACATGGGATAGAGATAAAATAATTGATCGCATAATCGAGTTGAATGAACAAGGTGTCGATTTAAATTGGCGTAATGTTTCCGAAAAAGCTGATCCTGGTTTAGCTGCTGCGGCTTTGCGTAAAGGCCGATTTAAATCTTGGAATGATGCATTAACATGTGCCGGATTAAATCCTGATGAAGTGTGCAAATACCAGCGATGGGATAACAGTCGTATCAGTGATGAATTGCAATGGCTGGCAGAACAAGGTGTACATCTTGACCAGAATAGCCTGCAGCGAGAAGCCCCCGCCTTGCTGGCTGCGATATATCGTCTTAATGGCAGCCTGACAGATGCCCGTATAATCGCCAATGTAAACTCGGAAGACAAAGAAGAAGTTTTGGTATAAATTAACATTGTACAGGACTTTAGTTTTTTATAAATATCGTAGGGGCAATCCCTTGTGGTTGCCCGATATTACTTTCAAAAAGGTGATTTATGACCGTATTGGATTATTATTTTATCGGTGCCATCGCAATTTGTCTCTTCAGAATTTTCAGTTTAAACAACAGGTTATCCGAACTTGAAAATAAATTCGCCAAATTAAGCGAAAAACTTGGTTATGTAGAAGACCCGCCAAAACCACCATCAGAACGCGTAATGTCGTTAGCACTCGACCCTTTACAAAAAATTGAAGCAATAAAAATATATCGTGAAGAGACCGGATGCGGATTAAAAGAAGCGAAAGATGCGGTTGAATATTATCTGGAAAAAAGTAAAGGTAAATGATAAACGTGACGTCACCGTCCCGGTGACGTTGGGTGAGTAAAAGAATTTTTAAAATTTCAGGATTATTTCATTATTCAACATCCGACCGATCCGTCAGATCCGACTGATAAAATGCGAAATAGCTATCAGTTTACAACTATAAAATGAATATGGAACATTTACCGGTTATTGTTGTTATTAAATATAGACGTCTTATACAAGAGGGGAAGTATATGAAAATAAATCTTTATCGAACATTATCTATGTTTTGTCTTATTCTAATCTTGATTGCTCAAGTTATAGCAAAGCCCAAATCACAGCCACTTTATTATTCCGAGTTAAGTCGTATCGTTAATCGGACAGATTTATCTGTTTCTCAGAAAATCGAGAAAATTCGTCCATACGTGCGAAAGCAAGACAGTCAACTGCAAGCATTGTCTTTTATGCTGCAAATAGACAAAAAGGTTGCTAAAGAAACAGCAATTACATCTTTTCATGCGTCTAAAATTTCCCTTACAGACAAACTGATTTTAGGTGATTTTATACTAAACCAAACGCCATCTGACGATTTTCAGGATGAGTATGCTAAGTTTTTATTACGAGAAGTATTGAATGGTGAAAAATATTTTATGAAGGTTAATGAACAAGGCGCGAAAACAGCAATAGGCGAATATGTCAGTATCGCAGCAGGTTTTAGTGGTTATAATCCTGCATTATTCAACAAGATGAAAGATGAACGAGTTATTCCCATCCTGATTCGTTGCTTAAATGCACCAGATGAGGTGTGGGGAGAACAGCAAGGATGTTTAAGGTTTGGAAATCCCGGCGACTCATCTGGGCGCAACATAAAAAGGCAGCTAATACCAAATGCGTTGGCACGGTTAGGCGCTATGTCTGCTGTTGATGCGTTAAAGAAAATTGTTTATACCAATCATGATTTATATTTTCGTAGCAACTCAGTATATGCACTCGGTAGACTGATAAAAACAGGCGAAATTGATGAGTTAATCAAGAAAATTAAATCGATACAACCAAAACAAGACCAGTATTATCTACTTTATTATTTAGGTAAAGGTATGATTGAGCGTGGCGAGGTTTCACGTGGTATAGAATTTATGTCATTTAAATATTCAAGGTATTATGATGAAAAAGAGTTTAATTCGATAATGTATATGCTGGATGAACGATTAGCAATCTTAAAAGATGTATGTAATCCAGCAACGGAAAAATTTTACCGCGAAGCACTGACATATGCGCCTTTAAAAGCAATATTCATTAATGCCGGAAGCAACTACTCAGAAATGGCACAAAAAAGGGTTGTCGATGATTATAAACAGATACTGAAAGGGATAAAAGACAATAGGTTATCTTCACTTGCTGCTTTAGTAATAGAGATTTCATCAAAAACAAAAAGTAAGGCAATTAAGGATGCATCAAATCAATTGCTTATTAGTTGGAATATAAACAGGGTGTAAAATAGAATTTTAATATAATTTGAAAAGTGTTAAGTTTTCATATTTAAGTTTTTGTTGAGTCATTTCTACATACTCAGTGACCGTAATTTCTACCGGTCACTGAGACTGTTGAAGTGACCATTTATTAAGCATATTTCTCTTTGAAAGAGAAAGTCCTATTTTTAGTTTAATTATTCAACATCTTCATCACCATGACCAAATTTCATCCCTTTTTCCGGTTCTACAAAGTAGAAATTACCCCATAGCACCGGATAGACATTGGCTTCGCTGGGTAGGTCACAAACCACTCGCTGATAATCCATTACATTTGGTAGTGCTGGGTCGGACCAGTAGATGCGGTTATTGGTGGAAACACCATTCTGGTCGCTTTGCAATATGCCAATATTTCCGCGCAGGTGGTCGCCGATAGTCGGCGCATCAACCCTCAGTGATTTCCATGGGATTGCTACTGTCAAGCTGTAACCAACATCTTTTCCCAGTAGATTGCCAAAGGCAACTTGAGTATCGTCAAGTTGTTTTACTTCGTCGAAATAGATTGAACCGACTGGTGATGTGAAAAGTTACTTTTTATTTATAAAATAATCGCCATCGTCACTGTTAATTGTATGTGACAATAAAGATTTTCCGGTGGCGGCACTGGTGTGTTGGGTGGGGAAGGTAACGGTAATAGCCGGATTACCAAAGGGATTGTAAATCACTACACCATTGGCAAATTCACGCCGATAACTGCCATCGTTGCATTTGCTTCCTGGCGATAGCGGTTTCCCCAAACTTTTATTCCAGAATGGATACCAGTTGTGAAGATGATCCGGCGTAGGCAATGGGTTCGGGTCGGAAAAAAGGCAGTACCCATCTGATAATGTGAGCACCATTGTGGTGGTGGCACGCATCAGATTAAGGTCATCGCGTGATTGATGATACCAACTTTCCAGGCAATTAATATGCGGGGTTCGAAGATTTGTTTCTGCCCAGATGAGAGTCGTCGCGATACGCTGCCAATCTTCTGCTGTATTGCTGCGATAACATTCCATGAAATAGCCATTGATAAACGGCGCAGTGCGAGGTGTGGTGCGATCATTTGCGTTTGCTAAAATTAATGCTTTATCGCCGATATTCTCACGAATTTCTTTAATTAAAGCCAGTCGATCATCATCATCCTGCCACCAGTCCAGCATGATTCCATCTACCACGCCGCTTTGCATTGCTGCTTTACATTGAGTTGCTATATGCTTGCGAAAGTCTGGATTTGCGAAATCAAGCTGCAGGTAGCCACCTTCTTCCCAACCGTAAACAGGATTGCCATTTTTGTCACGTTTCCACCATGGATGATTTTTGGGTAAAAAGTCAGAACTGGCATCGCGGTAACGAACTTCCAGTAACATCAACATATTTGGATTAGATTTTAGTATTTTTTCACGTTGCAAAATTGCCCGTTTTACTGATTTTTCAGTAAATCCTTCTGCCAACCCTGATGGTGTTTTATCCCATTGCAATTTAAAGAAATCCGCCCCGTTAAACACCAGATCATGACGCGTTAATGTAGTCTGCGCGTCTTCATGTTTCATATTGTCGGCAGGATTCCACGCCTGAAAAACAGATGGAAACTCTCGTCCGGCAATACGGGATTCTACTGAAAGATCTGCAGCCTGGCATATTACAGATAAGATACATATTAAAATGAAAACAATATACATTTATAAAATTCCAGATTGAGTTATTAGCTATTCATATTACCATTTAGCATTCAAATTGACTATTTGCCACCATGGTTTTTGCATAAAATACATTCTAATTTATTATTATGGTTAAAATGAAAAAAGGTAGAGACGCCTTCGGCCGTGCGTCTCTACAATCGGTGCAACTGTATGAAATACAATTGCTATCCAACAGCACAGTGAATAATAGTTACTCTATAACCGCTGTAGCCAAACCATCATCGCGACTGAATGCGCCGTAACCGGTGGGCCAGCCGATGGGGGCAAACAAATCGCCGCCTACCACGTCATTGTCATTTATACAGATACCCAGCAGGAAGGTTTTTCCGGATTTGAATGATACATCATAGTTGGCAGGCAGTCCGGCAAGTGCGGCTTTGCCCAACTTCATTTCGATGACCATTACCTTGCATTTGCTCAGGTCAGCACCGGTGGCGCCTTCCAGCAGTTTGCGTTCCGGTACGTCGATGGCATTATCCAGTATTTTTATGTTGCGTGGTGCTTCTTCCGGTGCCAGCAGGCGGCTTTCGCCAAAGAAGCGGTCGCGCAGGATAACATCATTTTTCCAATCCAGTCGGGTAACATTGTATTTCCATCCCGACCAGAAAGTACCAATATTAAACTCAATACCGTCCTGTTGGTAGTGTCGTCCCGACTCTGACTGGTGAAATGTTAGGGCGTTGTCGAACTTGATAACCTGTACAAACAGCGCGTCATCGACATAACCGAGGCGTATTACCGCACTGTTGTCGGTGGGGTCGTCAGCGCTCATTACAATGGGAGTTATTCCCTGGGTACGCCATTTAGCCATATCGCCATCAATTGGCAATGCGGCGGCTATTTTATGTATTGTCACCCGCGGTGCCGGCGGTACCGGACAGATTGCCAGTGGAACTGCCGGTTCTGCCTGCAATGTAGCGGCTTTCTCTGGCGATATAGTGACTGGTAGCGACTGGTGAATTAATTTATCATATCCGGTTAATGCCATCCAGTGATAACTCTGTTCAGCATAGTCGCCGACTATCAGGTAAGGTTTGCCATCGTTTCCGGTGAAACCTTCTACCTGGCGATGGTTGTCCAGCCACATTCCATGCCAGCCAAAGGCGCGGGGAGTGCCGATAACGCCGGTTCCCAACCCGTCTGCATCCATGGTCTCAAATTCGCATATCTGTCCGCGTCCGGCGACGGTTATGCCATTGATGTTGGTTATTCCGTGAAGACCCAACTTTAACCCGAACGGATTCATTGGAGAAAACCAGCGTAACTGACCTTTATTGTCAAAACCTGCCATACTGGTGCCATTGGAATGTTCAGTCGCCGGGTCTGGCCCCGGTCCACTGGCAGTGCGAATGCAGGAAACATAACCGCCGTCAGGCATCATGAACAAATCGTTTCCGCTGGAGACGCTCTCTTTATATTTAAAATCATACGGTGAAATATAATTTGGTGTGCCTTCCACCTGTCCACCCATATTTTTACGATTAGCAAAATCATATTTCGGCACGCCGGCAGTGTCCAACCCGGTCATAGGCACATACATCATGCCATTGCCGATAATTAATGCCAGGCTGCCGTCGCGACGGGTGTCGGAGTTAAACATCATATTAAAGATATTTCCCTGGATGCGTTTGCCATCATTTTCCAGGACTGGATCGATAGGGTCGGTATCTTTAATGACACCATCCCCATCAGTATCGCGTTGGGCATACATGCCATTATTATCGCAACCATATCGAACTAATGCACGGCCCAAGCCGCTGGATTCCATACCAGCAATGGCCAGGAAAATACCTTTGTCCTTCACATTCTGCTGGAATATGCCGTAGTTTTTCCCGCCGGTGCTGAAGTAGAAAATAGGCGACATTTCCATGGTGTATCGCCAGCGAGTACCCGGTTCCCAACTGCGATTTTTCGCATCAATGGCGATGTCGTAACCACCGTTAATGTTAAAGAAATGTGCGCGGTCATCGCCAGCGAACCAGCCATAGGCGATACCCTGTCCCCACATACCCAGGTGAAGTTTTTTTGCAGTACCATCAGCGGCGAATAGGCAGGTGCGCGGCGGGTCAGCAACGGCGATTTCGCCGGTAGCACTCATGGCGATAGCACGGGGATCCCAGAAACGGTCACCCTGAATCTTTCCATATCCATCATCGCCGGTGCCAATGGTGAAGAGCTGTTTCAATTTGGCGGGATCGCTGCTGTCGAAAACGTGGATTTTGCGGGTTTTGGTAGAATATGCTGCCAGTCGACCATTATTGGCGGTAAGCAATGTCGGGGAGTCAACTATCGCAGAACGTTGTTTTACATTTCCGGTAGCATCAATCGCCACTATTTCTTTTCCGCAGATTGTCCACAATAGGCCAGTTTTTGTGTCGACGGCGGGTTGGGAAACTCCGGGTAGATCCACGCTGCCGGTAATATTCAGGTCGTCGCCGGACAAAATAAGCAACTTGTTCGCGGTGGTATCGGCGAGATACAGGCTGTTGTTGAACCACGCGATGCCATTGACGCTTTTTATTCCTTCGCGGTATTTACGGGTAGAACTGCCATCGCTGAAGTCGGCTTTACCGCCGGTGGCAGCATCGAGTCGCAACAGATTAGCGGGACGGCGCATTACCAGTAGACGGCCTTTATTATCAACTGTCATCCCTGCAATGTCGCCGCCGCCGGAATATGACCAGGTAAATTTGCTCATGGCGGCATCATAAGCGCGCACATGCTGGCCGCTTTCAAAACCGTCCTGTCCTACGATAAGTTTGCCTGTCGCGTCAAAAGCGACGCTGAAAACATTCAGGGAAGCACGTTTTTTCACACTCCCCAGGGAAGTGGTACTCATTTGCAAATCGCCATTGCCGGCGGCGGCCACATAATCAAAATTCAGCTTTGCTTCGGTTAATTTAAGCTGGTAGTCGCCTGCCGGAATAACTCGACCCTGCCAGTCGCGGGAAGGGAGCCAGTATTCGTATCTACCCTTTGCCAACGGCAGGTTTTGGAATAGATATCGCACATTGCGGTCGTCTTTGGTGAATATACCTGCGCTGGTGACGCCAACGCCAGATTTAACATTAAATGTCCCATCTGCTTTGCGGGGTGCGGTGAAAGATGCTTCATACGCGCCCAGGTCAATACCGCCAGAACGTTTGTTGCCGTCGATGTCGGTCAATGGCGCCTTCACCTTGTTGAGTTCTTCAATTCCCCAGTCAGATGAAGTGGCGCGGATCGGTGCCCAGGTAAGGGGAGAAACAGGACGAAAATCGCCATTGATAGAATCCTTGAATTTGAAATCAATAGTCAATGAATGGGCGTCATAACCAGAAAGGGTGGCCCAGGCTTCCACCTTCTTACGTGTTGCTTCGCCATCAGTCTGTCCGACGAAATTGGCGATATATAAGTTGTGGTCGATAGCGCACCCTGGGTTGTCGCCATTAACGGAAATACCGGTGGCGGCGAAAACAAAGATATTATTAAATGCGGTAACTTTTGTACAGTTTCCCACCCGAATGGCACTACTGCCGGTATTTGCAACCGTTGCATTAGTCAGTGATGATGAAACACAGCGGGTGAAGTTTACCCCGGAGTAACAATCGGCAATAATCATATTGCTTGCTTTGCATCCTGTCGCGTTGCGCGCCAGCAAACCGCTGCCACAGTAGCGGATATATACTCTTTCAATGCAGGTGTTGCTGACATCTTCTACCCATACGCCAGCCTGGGCGGCTTTTGTAATGGTTACATCGCTGAGATTGGCAGAGTTACCCAACTTAACGCCAAAATCTTTCCCGGTAGCGTCGAGAAATGTCTTGTTATACCCGGCACCTTTCAGTGTCACGCCAGTCGGCAAAATAATCTCGCCCACGGAAAATGTCCCGGCAGGCAAGGTTACGGTAGACCCCGCTTTGGCAACAGAAATCTGTTTCAACAAACTGGCTCCGTCATCGGCACCCCGGGCAATAAACCCAAAACAAAAAATCGCTGATAAAGCGAAAAGGAAACCGGCAAGATTCTTTTTGTGCATGATGCACCCCTTTAACTGTTACACTTTTAATTCTGTGTTACCAGAGTATGTTATTAGAGTGTAAATTGTCAACAGAGTTTTGTGTGTGGGGTAGTGATTTTATAATTTATTCAGAATTATTAAATTTTTTGGCAAAAAGTTATCAAAAGGAAAAATATTTTATATAATTAGCATCATTTTATGATGTAGTCACAGTTTGGAACAGGGTCGCAGCCATAGTATTACATATCTCCATCCAATCTTTTTGTAAAATAATTCCATAGCCCACAGCATCGCTGTGGGTCTGATGATAGATTAGGTTTTACGCCCTGTAGGGGCATAATTCCTCAATAAATAGGAATATTGGCCATTACAGAGCGTAGATTATGTGGTGGATTTCTATTCACAGCGATGCTGTGGGCTATGGAATTATGAAATATCCAGACTCATCTACAAATCAACAAAATAGGTTATAAATATTCAGTCACCGTATGGAAAGGGACGCAAGTCCGGCGCGATTTACTGCAATTATTACTTCCAGGGAACGATAATTTTCTGATTGGCAAGTGGTAAAATGTTAGATTCCAGGAAAATCAGCCGGACTTGCGTCCCTTTCCACACGGTGACTATTCATTTTTACGCTTCTTATGTAAGCGTCAAATAATCCCCGTACTTGTATGAAATTGATTTCTCCTTGATAATTATACAACATTTTATCGAGGGGATTTTTTATGAAACATTGTGAAGTTCGTGCTTTGTGGCGTTCACGCTTATCTGACCAGAAAACCAGTGGGTTATCGATTAACGCTTGGTGTTGGGCAAATGGAATTCGTCATACTGTATTTTATCGCTGGCGAGAGAAGATTAACCGATACGATTCTATCGGGGAAGTTTCAATCGTTGATAATTCATCTGGTAAAATAGTTCCAGCAAAACCAGCTGTAAAAGCAGAAAGCGAGTGGATTTTATTGAATGAATTTCCGGATGAGGATTGTGATACATTGAATCTTAAAATTGGGAAAATATCGATTGAGTTAAGATCTGGATTTGACCGTCAGCTTTTGAAAGATGTTTTACATACCCTGGAGGTGATGCCATGATGGATTTAGGTTCAGA
>JBIJDE010000111.1:0-11655 GCA_044344305.1 Armatimonadota bacterium | reverse complement strand
CCAGTGGATAAACATCCCTAATCTCGATTCAGTGAACCATTGCAAATGGTCTGTTGTTTTCATATTTTAACCTTCGTTATTTATAAGTAGACTTTCGCTTTCAAAGAGAACTACGCTTAAAAATGGTCGCTGAGTTTGTCGAAGTGACCTTAAATAAAAAGTCCTGAGTAATTGTATTATACAGGACTTTAACTTCGATAACTGTACCAAAATTGAATGTAAATATCTATTGTGCCGGATACCCGTAGAATCCGATTTCTGTCACATCTGTTGCGTTGCCGGCATTAGTGCCAGTTGCAGGATTTTTATAATATATTGCCAGGTCCTTAACTCCTATTGGCATCTTTGCGTTAGTAGCTATAGGTGCTGTAATAGTTGTACTTCCTGCCCATCCATTAACGTCGCAGATTTTAAAGAAGTCAGATAATGCGGTTTTTCCAGGCAGTCTCCCGCGCAACTCCCATGTCCCGACAGAAGGATAAGTAGGGGCACAAGCTCTCGGGAATATCGTCACTTTAGTTGGCACTATCGGCGGTACCATATCCGCCCAACCTGCTAAAACATAATAACTTGCACCATTTGCATACAAACCATTTGATGAGCCGGTTGTATAATCGCATAATTGTTTAACATCACCCCAGGGACCGGTCGCATCAAAGACTTTTAAAATGGCGTTACCAAACTCTATGGCAACGCGATTACTTCCCTGTACAACAGAAATAACCTGAACAGGAGTGCGGTCTGCAGTCAGTCCGATACCTTCTCGTGCCAGGGCAAGTGAAGGAGTATCTGATGCTGTAACAGCAACAGCTTTCACTGATCCATCAACTTTTGAACATACTATACTTCTGCTGTGCCGCGGATCAAGCGTGGTATCCATAGTATCTGCAGATATGCCAAAAGTAGTACTGTTAATTCCATTCTTAAAATCAGCTGTTAACAAAGTATCGGAAGGGCTGGTTATCACTCCTAATGCCGCGTCAAATAATGATACATTGTATCCATAATCAGGAGCGCCTCCGGATGCTTTTGATGAATATGACCCACAATCCAAAACACCATTATCAATAGTAATCGATGTCGGCCATGGCGCGTTGTTATTTGGCAATAATGCGTTATTATGATCCTGTGAATACATGGTTATGGTTGCCGCTATTTGCCGTTGATTGCTGGTACAGGTAGTTTGCCGTGCTTTTTCGCGGGCACGGGCAAATACCGGGAACAAAATGGCGGCGAGGATGGCAATAATGGCAATTACTACCAGTAATTCAATAAGGGTAAACCCTCGTTTTGTCTTAACAAACATGGTATAAGTCCTCCGTTATAATTTATACTTATTTTTCAAGTACTGAATAGCAGCTTTCATTTCATACTCAGTCAGCGTTTTGGAACTATAAGCGATAATTTCAACGATATTTCCGTTAAAATGCCGACCATAGTTATACATACCGCCAATTATCTGAAATTTAAATGATAATGGAACTGTTACTGTTGGAATTTCGTATTGAGTGCTATTATTTATGGCGAATGCTGAGTCATTTGGATTACCGAATAGATTATCAATGGAAAAACCAACTATTTGATATTTTGAAGTATCAATAGTTCCAATTTTATTTTGCGCACGGAATGTAGGACCGCCATCTGCATATCGGAGATAAAGATTTAGCGGACTGGTTGTTCCTGATGTGCATAATTCACCATAAGTTGCGTCTGACCCAGTAACCAACGCATTTTCGCTGCCGTCAGAAGTACCTGGTTTAAACACAAAAATAGCTGAACGAATATCAACTGTTTGAGTTGGAGTAGAATTTATTGAAAGAACTGAACCAGTTTTAGTAGTATCACCATCACCTGCATTAGTAAACTGTAATACCGGACCGCCGGTGGGACCACCAGTCGCGCGATATGTGGGACCTGCTGACCACCAGGTACCTTGTCCGGTAGATGGACGGAATAGATTGTTTGTCCCACCTATGGTACTCAGCCATAATCCGACTTCCTGACCATCTGTCGCTGGTGTTGAAGATGTGTTATAGACGGTATTTGCTGCAGATGCATCCAGACTTAAAGAATATCCAGATGGTATATATGCAAAATTGCCCAGTGCTATGGTTGTTTCAACATGGCCGTCCGCAAATGATGCTACATACATGTTGTTTGGGTGCCGATATGAGATGTCATTCGGTTCATGCAGAATATTTAGGTAGAGTGATTTCGCCCGGATATTCCAGTCTGCGGTTAGCATAACTTTATCCGGTGATCCCAGAGTACCCAGAGCAACTCCGCCATTTGTCTCAAAATAGCCATAAGTATTCGAGCCTTTAGTGGTGGATTCCGCCGGGTCAAGTAAAACCCCCGGGTCAAGTTTCAAACTACTCCAGACATCTGTCGTAGTTGGCATTGTTTCATCATGATCTTGGGCATACATTTGTACAGTAGCGGCAATCTGACGTTGATTGCTGGTACAACTTGTCTGATACGCCTTTGCCCGAGCACGGGAAAATACCGGAAACAGGATGGCGGCGAGGATGGCAATAATGGCAATCACCACCAGGAGTTCAATTAGGGTAAACCCTTTTGAATGATAATTTTCTTTCATAATTCTTCCCCTTTTTTATTGAATTTTGCTATTGCTATTGCTATTGCTATTGCGCAATAGCAACAAGTTAATAAAAATTAAACCATAATAGCTTGTGATTGTCAATAAGTATTTTTAGATATTTTTAAATTATTTTTTTGGTGATGCTGTTGAACTCCGTACCACTAATTCACATGGCAGCACTACATGCTCAGGTGAGTATACTCCATCACAAATATGCTTAAGCATAAGTTTAACAGTTTCTGCACCAATCAATTCAAATGGTTGTCTGACACTGGTAAGGCGATTATCATGGGCAGCAGGATAAGGATGAGTATCATCAAAACCTATTATGCTGATATCTTCTGGAACTCGCATACCCGCAGCTTCAAGCTGATTCCAGGCATGGATAGCACTTGAGTCATTCCATGCCTGGATAGCCGTAATATCTGTGTGTTGTTTCAGGTAGTCTGGTAATAGCACTTTCGTTGATGAATTATTTGAATATTCAGTTAATTGCAGCAAGATATCAGGATTAATTTCTACATCTAACCATCCATAATTTAATTCAAGAATTTTTACAAAATCGGATGAGTTCAATCCTTTCTCATTAAATGCCCGGGATACACCATTCCATCGTTTATTCCAGATATATTCAGAATACAGCGGTTGAAACATTAAAATATTACGATGACCATTATCCAACAAGTGTTTCATCGCCTGGTAACTGCCATTTTTCTCATCTGCAACCACAGAAGAACATTCAGGAATATTCTGCAAATATGTTACTATCGGGTGATTTTTTAATGCCGGAATGGATTTAATTTTTCTTATATGCTCAGCAATACCATCTGAATGAGTTGTAAAAAGAATACCATCAACATATCCGCGCTTTAAACTTAAAGATGGTTCAGAATGGTCCCATGGTCCTGCAGGAAAATTACATAATATTAAATCATATCCTTCCTGTTGAACTATTTTTTCAATACCAAGAAATAAATCAAGTTCATACGGATCTCGATTTAGTTTGGAACTGCGCAATAAAGCAATAACTTTATGTTGAAGTGATGAATTGAACCTGCGCTGCTGCAACATACGTGCGGAATGTGAACGTTCCGGGTCATAACCAAGCTTTTCCGCCATATCTAATACACGCTTTCGGGTTTCTGGACTGATAGAAGGGTCACCACGCAAAGCAAAAGATACCGCAGTCTGATGCAACCCGAGTTGAATAGCTATTTCCCGCTGCGTTATTGGATGTTGCGATGTTGTATTATCTGTTTTCTTGCGTTGTGGCATGATAAGGATAATATATCATACTGATGAAAATATTTGCAAATTTAGAATTTATTTAAAAATGTCGGATATTACTATTGACAAAAAAATACTCTACTATGTACTATTGCGCAATAGGTATCTACTCAATTATTTAAAAATTGACACAAACACTGCCAATAGATACCATTGGTAGAAAATACTACTGATACGTATAACTAAACTGTGCAGGGAGATAATATGTCTAATACAGATAAAATGAAAGTTGGCATGATTGGCGTGGGTGGTTTTGGCGGCGCACGCCGTGCTTTTATGCGCGAGACAGGATTGTTTGAGATTGTTGCCGCGTATGATATTAACAAGGATGCGCTGGAATCTACTCAAAAAGAAGATGGCGCGATACCTGTGGATAGTTACGAAGCCTTGCTTTCTACTCCCGGTATTGAGGCTATGGTAATTTCAACCGGAGCGAACTTTCACGCGGAGCAGGTAATTGCGGCGGCAAAACGCGGTTTGCATGTTTTTGTAGAAAAGCCGCTTTGTTCAACTCCTGGAGAAGTGGCAGCACTGCTGGATATTCAAAAAGAAACTGGTGTTGTTATCGGTATGGGACATAATGACCATACCCACCAAGGCGCGTCATCAACTATTAAATCTGCAATAGACAGCGGAGAAATGGGGACCATCGTCGCGGTTGAAGCCACTACCTGTCACAGCGGCGGTTTTAAAATTGCTCCCGGCGACTGGCGCGGCGACCCCTTGAAAAACCCCGGCGGTATGTTGTTTCAATGCGGCGTTCACAAGGTACATGAATTGATGTTTTACTGCGGTCCAATCAAACGTGTATCATGTATGATGCGTTATGATGCCAACCCGGTAACCGGTACGGCGGACGCGGCGGTTTGCACACTGGAATTTGTAAATGGCGTTGTCGGTACTCTTAATGCCTATCATATCACCCCTTACCGCCATTTTGTAAATATTTACGGAACAAAGATGAACTTGTATGAGGAAGAACGCGGTTGGGAAGGTAAGACCCTTACCCGCCAGCGAATCGCACCCAAGTTAGACAACAGCAATGAGCCATGGGAATCTGTCGAAATACCGAAAATGGATGACCGCCTGGGTGGCCTGGTATCATTTTATAATTGTGTGCGAGATGGCGGCACGCCGTATCCTTCATTAATTGATGGCGCTCGTGCAGTAAGCGTAATATTCGCCTGTGAAGAATCCGCAAAAACAGGCAGAGCAATAGATGTGCCGGAAATAGTGTAATCTAAAGTGGGTTTCACCCACAACCGAATTAGTACAAAAAAAGTCAGAACCTAATTGTAACTTTACGGTGTCGCTACTCTGTAGCTTTATTTTTAATATTTGTCAGGCAGCTATTAATATATCGCCGCGCTGCGGCTGGCTTTGAATTTATAAATATAATTTTCATTACATTTAGCCACAGAGTGGCGATATCTTAATAGTAATTGATTATAAAATATTTTAAGCTGCAGAGCAGCGACACAGTAAACTTGTCCAATTTATTTGGGCAAGGGGTTTAAGGGTAATTAATGCCTTGAAAAGGCATTTTATATTAAAATCGGTAGAAGTCGGTTGAATTCGGGTGAAACCGATTGAAATCGAATCTATTTCGAGTACGAGTTAAGTGACCACATCTGAAAACTGAAAACCGAAAACCTACTAAGGAGCCAAACCATGAAATTAACGCAACTACTTGCCGCTGTATTATTCAGCGTTATGTGCTTATCTGCCATAGCGGCTGATGAAACGGTAACTATTACCATTGATAAACCGCAGACAGCCGTTCTTGACCCGGCAAATTGGACCACTGTATACGCAAACGAAAAATATTTCGATGCCTTACGTCCAATGCTGGTGCGTTTCCCCGGTGCTGCAGGCATTATTCATCAAAAGCTCCTCGAAGGATATACTATCAGCAAGGCCGAACTGGTGTTGGAATGGGATAAGCAGGAAGGCGCTGGATCCGAACGCGGTCGTCATGGCTGGGGAGCAGAAGACGCATTCAACAAAGACCCGGGTAAGTGGTCGGCAATAGCCCGTCCGGTGTTAAAACCATGGAGTGTGGACGACCCGAAACTTGGGCCTACCGCGGATTCATATATAAATGGACTGGGTTTCTGGAACCACAGCGCTGCGCGCGGAGAAGGCACAGATAGACTACCCATTGTTTCTGGCCCCACCCCGCTGAATGCTGACAGCAAAATCGCGAATATTGATATCACTTCAATTCTAAGTGGATCGTCCTATGGTAAAAATATCGGTGAACGATTGCGCGGTATCGAAGAACGCGGTTTTGAAGTTAATAAAAACGAATTGGTGGATTTGAAATACAACAGTCAGGAAGGCGGTTGGTTCGACGTTTATTCGTGGCGCGTTCAAACCGGATATATGAAAATTTGGGTGAAATCTCCAAAATTAACGATTACTTTCAATAAAGATTCCGCAGGAGCGCGCCAGGCAGGGAAATTGCCGGTATCAATTGATTTCAAAAAGTTAGTGAATGACCTGACGGTAAAACCAGATGGTAAATCATCAATGCTGCCGCCGGCAAATTGGGCAGAGATAGCCACGAAATATACCAGCAAACCGGCAGACATGGCTGATTGGCAATGGCAGCGCATACAGGAATTGATAAAAATTGGCGGGTATAACCTTGGTCGTATTAATATTGACCCATTGCTTTCATTAGATATTCCAAAACGCGATAAGTATCTTAAAGAAATACTGGCAACTGCCCCGCATCGTTGGGATGGCCACCTTACCAGCGACTTCGCGCTGGCTCCCAATGCCTATCCCGAATTATTCCCGCCGTCGGTACATGACCATTTAAAATTATTCTGGGATGGATGGTTGCACCCGGAAACCGAAGATACAGAAAATCCCCGCCAGCGCAGCTATTTCCGATCATATAACTGGACACTGGGAACGCAAAACTTCAATACTAATTCTATCGCTGGTACATACCTGGCATCACAATATATTAAAGCGCCATATCCTCTTGCCGACGCGAAATATGGGCTGGAGAATATCCTTAACCGCATCTATGGATTTTATAATGGCGCAAATCAGGAGGCTGGCGATACTTATTACCAGGCATTATCAGTTTGCGGATTGCAGATGATTGGCAAATACGCGAAAGACCCTTACGATAAACTGTTGGGTCAAATAACCAGCGAACGTGAGGTAGAACAACTAATATCTGTCTATAATCCAAACTTGCGCCGAATAACCTACCCGATGGGACGCGGTGAACTGAAATATCAGATGCTCCTGCAGGATGGCCCTTACCATGCGGTACATTCACTTTCAAAATTAGGGGCATTAATTGATACCGACAAGAAAATCGGCGAAGAGATACACCATATTCCTGTATTCGGCACCGAAGGATTACCCGGTCGATATGCCACCCTGGCACCATGGGGGCCTGATGAATGGCAGCATGTTGTTGATGAAAAAAGCTACCCGTGGATGAATTACGCGCGAGTATGGAACTTTGACCACGACCTTGGACCATCCGGTTGGGCTGTCCACACATTGGGCAAGAACTATACCCTTGCTTCCCGTGCAGAAGTCCATACCTATGCCGGCGTAACTCCGGTAACTGCGCAATGGCGCCACGAAGAAAAACCTGTCGAACACATGAAAGATTTAACTACCCTGCAAATGAGCTTTGGAATCAATGGCGTATTTGCCCAGTCGATCATTCAGTCAGCGTCAGTGCAACATAAAGGCAAATTACTGGCGATGAGTCCATTGCCATTCCGCGGGTCATTATCAACATTGCCCAACCCCGACTATGCCGGTGGATGGCGGGCAAAAGACCCGAAATTTAACCCGAAAGCATTTAACGCATTGAGCGTGTCGCTGGCAGTAATGACATTTGGCGATGTCACCGGACGCGAAGTGTGGGTGAATGACAAAAAAGTTGATCAGTTATCCGGCGCATCTTCACCGGAAATAACCGACCCCAAATATGACTGGAACCAGCACATGATGACCACCGGCAAGAACTCTGTTTTTGCCAAAGAAAGCGATTTGATTTTTGTGAAAGATGGCGTTTCTTACGCGGCTTTTCGTCCGGTAACTGTTGACCCGATGAATCGCGACCAACAGGTGGAAATCGCTTATGAATGGCCGATTTTGTATGTAAATACCTTCATCTACCGCGATGGCAATGGACTGAACCTGGATGACTGGTACAATGCCGAAAAGAAGGCAAGCGCGGGATATGTCATAGAAATGGGTGACCAGAGCGAATATGGCTCCTTTGATAACTTCCGTCAGAAAGTTTTACAGGGGAAATTAACCGTAACAAGAAACGAAACCGGTAAATACTATGATATGTCATATCAAAATGGCGGGGATACCCTGGAAATGGGATTCAAACCATGGGATATGGGCAAAACATTCAGCGGTGGCGAGGCCGGCGCGGTTTATACCCAGGTAAATGGCAAGGCCGACTATGGACTGCCCATTGGCGTCCAGCGCGACACACCTTGGAGCATTCAGGGAAGCACAGGAAAGCTGGAAAAATGCGGCGCAGTACTGGAATCCGAACCCGGTTTCCGAACCTATCTACTGGCGGAAAAGACCAGTGGAACCTATACCGCCTATAATCCTATTCCCGACCCGATATATTTGCGCTTTACCATGCCTGACGGACAAACCGTTCGCGCCGATGGCCGACTGGGGTTAACGCGAATGCGCATTTGTCCCAAAGAAGGCAAAGCATGGATTGACTATCAGCCAAAACCTAACCAGAACGGATCGGATATGGCAACGGCAATGATACTGACCGGTTTTTCCACCGCGCCAGAAATCACTTATAATGGCAGCAAACTGAAAAAAGTACCAACAATAAAAATCGATGGAAAAATCGGATATATCGTTCCATTGGCTAATAAAATCAAGACCGGAAAATTAGTATCGCGCCTTAAAACTGCCGATACCAACTGGCAGAAAATAGCGGCATCCAACGCACAAAAAACATACTTCCAGGACTGGTATGTTGTCGGACCTTTCGAAAACTCTGACTATGCCGGCGAGAACTTCCAATTGAAAGATTTTGGCCCGGAAAAAGGACTGGATTTAAAGGCCACATATACCGGCGTAAAACCGGGTGAAAAAGCAGTTGAACCAACGACTGTGCAATGGGAACCATTATCGAAAGATGCTCTACCGGCATTATCTAATCAGCCCGTTAATCTGATAGGACGTTTTGACCCGCCACGTGGTATAATCGCCTATGCGGCAACAACAATTATCTCTGATTCTGACCGGACGGTACAACTGCTAACCGGTGGAGATGAGCGTCTGGGGGTATGGGTTAACAACCAGCGCGTAGTGTGGAACAAGGGATACAGGCTTGCCTACCATGATCAGGACCGCACCATGATAAAATTGAAGAAAGGTGAGAACTCAGTGCTGCTGAAACTCGGTCATGGCTACGAACAATGGCGGCTATACTTCCGACTGGCGGATGAATACGGCCTGCCTATCACCGGCGTATCATATAAAGGCCCGCATGGGTTAACATCGGCAGGTTTGTAAAAAAGGAAATTATCATGCGAAAATCTATCTATTTATTGTTAATTGTAATCTTGGTTGGCATACTATCTGCCGCAGAACCGCAACCACTATTGTCCTGCAGCAAGGCAAAGGATTTCAAAACTGCCTTTGCGAATATCGGGTCGGACTGGAAAGTTAATAAGGACGGACTGGAAGGACGCAGTCCGTTGTATTATTCAATGCCCGGCACCAAACTGAATGGGATGATTGATGACACCCATACTTACTGCGTCGTGCACCCGGTGAATATGTGGCGATACGCGATTACCGATTCACCGTCATGGCAGGATTACACCATTGAAACCACCTTGAACATACTTGAACCCGCGCCTTTGAAAGGACCGCGAATCGGCAGCGGCAACGTCTTCATGAACTACCAGTGGGGACGCGAGGCCGTTGGCACCGACGCGGGAATTATAGTCCGTTACCAGGGACCGGACAGCTATTACCAGGTGCGTTTTTCCAGCGGGTACGGACATGTAGAATTATGGAAAACGAAAGGCGGAGTGGTTTGCGTTAAACAGTATGCTATAAAACCGCAGCAGGATATTAAAGTTGCTGTCACCGCAAGCGGACGCTGGATAATAGTGGCAATTGATGGCAAAGAACTGATTCGTTATTATGACCCGGTTGAGCCTCTTACCCGCGGTCAGGCAGGATTTGCCGTGCGGGAAAGCCTGGTGCGTTTCAGCGAATTGAACATCACCCCGGCAGCACCGATTACCGACCCGGCGCCGAAACATGCTGCCAACTTCAAACTGCGTGAATGGGTTGGACGCCAGTATATTTTTGACGGCGACGAACCTATCGGGTGGATTAACACGAAAGATACCGGCGTGGTTCAGGAAGTAAAACTGGTACCGGGCCTGATGCCGATGTTGATTTTCCAACCAGGAGCAACCTGGGGAGATCTGAATTGGAAACCGCAAGTGCAATTCACCTTGGAGAAAGAAGGCGATTCCCTTGTTTTCAACAATGCTTTGGAAGATAAGGACGGACGTTGTACCGGCACCGGCAAAGTAACGATAACCTACGACCCGCAAGTTGGATACATCTGGGATAACCAGGCAACCATTAACACACTGGTTGACGATAAAATGTCGAAATGGAACCTGAATATTGTCGACCCCTGTTTTTACCAAACCGTCGCAATGGCGACAAACAAACTGCCCGCCGGACGTACCAACCCGAACTATGCGTTATATACCAGAAACGATGGCAAATACGGCGCCTTCCCCGCGAACCACCAGTATAAAAACAGCATGGCGCAACTGCCGGAACTGCTTATTAAAAAAGGCGGCTTTTTCGCTACTACCGTGGATAACTGGGCAGCGGCGATGGAAGTGCCAGCAGATAATAATTACCAGTATTATGCCGATTATTGCGCCTGGGGGTTGGACCAGCATGTTGCGCCGGTAGCAGATTTCAACGCGCCAAACTGGGCAGTGGTAAATATAAAGGCAAAAAAAGGCGATAGCTACCAGGGCCACGCGCGCATCTACGCCATCCCACCGGCAAAAGTTCAGGAAATATTGCGGCAGGCAATACTGCCTAACAACAGCCCATTTATCCTGCGAGAACTGATTGCCCATGTTGAGCCGGTAAACAACTGCACTGATATCGTCACCGCGGTTGCCGGCGACTCAAAAGTGCGCTGGACTGGCGATTATACCATTGACCGATCTATCGGCCACAATGATACCACCAGTATGCGCCTAACAGATAATAGCAGCGTACAACTCGAACAAATCGGCCCGTCATACCGCACCGGCCCATATCTTGCCGACAATTATCGTTTCGGCGTCTGGGTAAACGCAAAAGATTTCACCGGCAAAGTCACCCTCACCGCCAGCAATTTCGTCACCGGCGACGGCCACAAGATAACCGGCACCACCAGCACGTCGCTGAATATCGACGGCAATACCAACAACTGGCAATACCTAAGTTTCGAAAACAGTTTCCCCCACGGCTGCCACTTCTGGAACATGAACATCGCCACCCAGGGCAAAGGCACCCTATACGCCGACGATTTTGAGTTGTCACCGGTAATTGGCAAGGAGAAGTAATACTGGGACCGCAGGCATCTTGCCTGCCCCCCGGTACAATTTTAGCGGCACTTAATAATAAAACGCATGGTTACAAATTTATGAAATTTAAAGGTTTATCGTCTTCATGCGCAGTGCCACTGAATTTCAGCCGGG
>JBIJDE010000110.1:0-11663 GCA_044344305.1 Armatimonadota bacterium | reverse complement strand
AGCACGGGCTCCGCCAGAACCTTTGTTTATCACCGTTATGCCTGCGTCAGGATAAATAGTTTGCAATACCTGCTGAATATACTGGTCATAAGCATTGGCAGCAGTAATCGAATCCCCAATGCTATAAACCTGGTCATTTTTTTGCAGGTAGGAACTTTGCGCCATAGAGGTAGTACTCAACATGGCGCAGGTAAAAAACAGTATCATTTTTTTTAACATAATGGTTCCTTTTGGTAACTTTTGCTTGTTAATCCGACTGATCCGACCGACCTGACTGATAAATTAATTTCCAGTTATAAACTATAATGAAAACTGAAAACTAAAAACCGAAAATTACTTATCTTTCTTGCTTTCCACCAGTTTCAGATATGCTTCAGCGTATCTTTTTCCGAATTCGCGTTGAGATTTGGCGTCAAAATGTACAAAATCGGGATTGCTGGTAAGCCCTTCTGCCGATACAAAGGCGGCGTTACTATCTTCTTTTACTACAGTTTGCAAGGCAGTGTCTACAGTCTTCGAACCTTCACTATCAGCATTTTTTCGATATAGACCGAGTTGTCCGATAATTACTGGAACGTCAGGAGAATTTAAATCTTTACGAAATCTTGCGATTAGTGCTGTTAATTTATCATGATATTTATCTGCAGTCTTATTGACATCGCTCTCGCCCTGATGCCACAGAATTCCCTTAAACACGCCGTCTTTCAACGCCAGATTTGTTCTAACCATCGCATCATCATATGGTACACTTTTCGTCTGTTCCCACTTTACACCCGGTTCCCATGATGAAATAGGCGATCCGCCTTGCGCACATGGAATCAGTCCGATTGTCACATCAGGGTCCAATTTTCCTGCCAATGTAATTCCAAAAGATCGTCCCGGACCAACACCAGTCATCCCCGGCTTATCAAAATGAATGGGGTCAACCGCAGGTACCCATTTACCATCTTTATCCAACGTCAATACCCGCGGGTTGGCTATTTTATCTTCCTTTTCAACCTTACCGCGTCCCGCCATATTTGACTGTCCAACGAGCAAGAATAAGTAAAACTTTTCTTTCGCCGGGAATTTTATCGGTGGCACCGCAGTTTCTGTCGGCGCATCCTGTGCTTTCGCCTTTGATGCCAGCCAACAACAACTGCACAAAACAACTGCCGCGATTGTCAGTATAGACAATAACTTCGAATTATTATTCATCTTCATTTTTTCTCCATTTTTTTTGTCTGAACCTCGGATTGAGAGGATTAAATGGATTATTAGGATTTCATGTAACATTTAATTGTATGAATAATCCTATTAATCCCAAAAATCCTCTCAATCCGAGGTTCAGACAGTATAAATTTTACTTCGGCACCACAACTTCCAGTGTTTTCACCTTCAATTCTTCCGGTTCTTTAGACACTAACTTCAATGACCATAGGACATCTGGTGTGGCATCTACTTTTATTCCTAAATCCATACCACCCCATACCTGGTCATATCGAACAAGCAGTTTATTCCAGCCGGCTTTTAACGTAATTGGTTTATCAGAATCTATACTAAATTGTAAATCTGTTAATCTTTTACCTTTGCCCAATAACATTGGTACTGCCGCATCATTAAGCCAGGCTCGTATAGCATGGTGGCCATGTTCATCCAATACCTTCAGCTTTAATTCTGCCGGTTTTGGTGAATTAACCCAGGTTACCAGGTATGCGGTGCCTTCTTCTTCGTATCCCTTCCATCCCAGCAGCGTATCAAATGATACCTGGTCGCCGTTAATATTGGCAGGTTTCCACTTAACTGAATAGGTTCTCTGACGAGTTTGCGTCAGTTCACCTTTATATACTGCATTAAAATCAATAGTTTTTTCTGGTGGGAATGATAATGCCGACAAAGTTTTGCAGATCTCAGGACGTTCTTCCCGATGTTTTAATACAGTGAGTTTGGCAAACCCGAATGGACCGATGCCTTGCCATGCTCGTATTGGCAGGTTGTTAATCTGTTCAAATTTCGCCTGCGACCATGAACCCGGATACAAACGGGCCTCCGTTGGTTCGTCATAAGTCTCGCGGGTAGCGGAACCGTCAGCATTTGCCCACCAGAAACGGTTATGCCCGCCAAAAGTAGCATCGAAGTTAACCTGGGTAACATAGTCACCTTCAAATATTGGCAACATCGGCACATTATTACGTGGTATTGCTGCAGATATTACAAAACCTTGACCGTCTGCATCCATAACATGACCCATTTTAGCATCTGCCAACAAACCGACATGTTCAAATGACGCCATCGTTGCTGTTTTATAGGTTAACGGGCTGGGTTTATCTTTTCCATACCATTTTGGATACATTGCCAGGGTTGCCGGTCGCAGTACTTCTTTGTCTTTAAACAGACCAAAAACAAACCGCACATCACCGGAACGGCCGTTAGTATTAGTGGCTGGCTTCGCGTTCGGGTCACCCTGAATATAGAAACTCATGGTATCCGCTTCTCGGTCGTGGGTAAATATCCGTTCTGCCGGTTCCAAAGCTTTCGGGTCAAATTTTTGTCCCAATCGCGTATGCCAGCGCAGGTAAATATTGTCCTGGTCAAATCCACAACGAACTTCCACTAACTGTTTAGTTCCGGGTGAAAATGTTACTGGTTCGCAGCTTTCCCATCCATTCATAGTTCCGTCAAGTGCCGGCCCGCCACCGGGCATTGGTGCAAAACGCGCAACTAATGCAGATGACCCACCACCGCTTTGCTTGCGTACCGCAAGAGCAAAATCTGGTGCCGTGGCAATTTGCGACGCAGCAATTGTCACCGTTTTCTGCACGGTGTCTAATTTTTTAACAGAATTTCCTGTGCCTGACCAACCATCTATTTCAAAAAGCATCGGCGTGGTTTTGCCCAGTGCCAGGTAAATTTTATTATTTTCTTTATTTACGTATGAATAACCTGTAAAAAACTCGCCTGGCAAACTGTATGCTCCCGCCCCTTTACTGCCGGTTTTTCGTTGATCAGGAAATAGAGTGTCAACATACATGCCTTCATCGGTAAACAGTATCATTCCCATGCGGGTCTGGTCGACTAATGTCACTAACCCGCCAATCGGCGGCATTACGTGGATAGCACCGTAAATCTCGCCTTGTTCGGCATTTCCATGTATTGCCATACGTCCAACGCGCCATTGTATTTTAAATCCGCCTTTGCCATCCGGCACGTAACGGGACAACTTTTGTTGTGCGCCATAGTTTGCTGATAAGTCAGGACCGCGGGCAGTCAAGTAAAAACCGTCGGTCATGGAACCTTCACACATAGCCCAGGCAGAGGTAAATTTGTTGGCAATTTCATTACCACCATAGGTAGCAATAGCAGTTCCATTCTGTCGTGCTTTCATAATCGGGTCAGTTAATAGCTTTTTCCAACCTGTTGGTGAATATACCGGATTGCCGAAAGCATCAAAACTCTCCGCAGGTAAACGATAAACATCACAGGTACCATTTTGAATAGCCACCAGCGAAAAGTCATCGAGGAATGATTCACCCCAGTATCGCTGGGTACCTGCCGGTGCATTTGATTGATACGGTTTATATTCTTCTTCCTGAACCTTTCCATCACCGTTGGCGTCATGCCATATATAGCGTTTTGTCTCTTTATTTTCTGTAACAGTACAAACAGCCGCGGATGGCAACCATCTGTCACCTGCTTCACGATAAATAAAGTTCCCGCGATTCCATGCTATGTATCGCGTATCACCATGGTATAACATACGCGGAAATCCGGTATGGTTAGTATTGAAAAATCCATTACATACATCCGGCCATACTGCTTCTGTTTTCCATTCGCCGGTTTTATAATCTACCTTAAAACGTATCAACCAGCCACCATGGCCAAGTATGTATACTTTATCACTCTGGCGTGGGTCAACCACATAGCCGGCATTGGCAAATGTTTGCGCACTCAACCATTCTCGAATTTCTGTGCCATCTTCTACATTCCATTCACTCACCCGGTCCGGGCCGAACAACTCTACTACAACCAATCGATCCTTGCCATCAGCATCGCGCCAGCAAGATAATTTTCCCGGAGCCATGAATGTATCAGGATCATAACTGCCGGATTTCTGTACTGCAAGCTTGCCAAATGTTCGGGTTAATTTTCCATCGATGGTATATTGATAAACTTTATTTGCTTTTGCATCTGCAATATATATACGGTCATGGCTGTCAACTTCCAAATCACTCGGATTCACTCCATCTGGTACGGTGAATACCGGTTTCAATTCTCCGTCCGGCAAACCAGCCTTTAATAGAACATTACTGACCACAAAACTTTTATCATCTTTATTGAGAACCCATAATTTATCACCCCATCGCGCCACAATACCAAGGGGATTAATTACTGAAATTTCACCCAACTGTTCAGCCGTCTCACCATTTAAAATTATAATTTTATTTATTTTTTCTGTTGGACTTTCTTTGCGGGAATATGCTTTAGGATCACTCGATAGCTTGCCGCGTTCTGCCAGGTAAAGGAAAGATTTTCCGGCATCATCACGTTGTGCCGCCATAGCGGTTACATAACCTTCCGGCATATATACACCTTTTCGGTATCTGCCATCCTGCTTGCCAAACCTTTTCCCATCAGTACGAAATACAAATCCTTCGCCCTCATAAACCCATGACAATGTGCCATCAGTTGCAACATAATTGCCACCGGCAGCTCCGCCGGAGTCATAACTACCTTTAATTTGATCGTAATTTATCGGTTTATTAAAGTCAGCAATATAGAAATTACGTGAGTTTTCCAGGTACTGGTAACAGAATGTTGCTATGCCATTTTTTGATACATCAACATCGCCAATCGGACTATTCACCGGATCGCCGGTTATAATTTGCTGTTTTCCGTCGCCAGGCATTGCCCGCCATGCCTCTGCAGTAGTGAGAAACTTTGGAACAACGGTGTGGTATTCGCCGTCAATATCCCATTTTGTTGCCGGCATATAAATAGCTTTAACTCCATAGTCACCCGGTGGAACCGGCATAAAGTTATCATCCAATCCATTCCATTTTTCTTCAAACTTACCACCATTCTCCACCGTAACAGTTCTCGCCACACCAGCAGCGAACTGACTGATAATCCAATCAGGATTCTTTACATCCACTATCGCCAATGTCACCCGGTAAGTCTGCGGTAAAACACCTGTAGTTGGCAATTGATAACTTACACTCACACCAACTTTTGCCGAGTCAGCACTAAAAGCTGCCAAAGAAAATAAAGCCATCAATAAGAAAACGATAAATATACGCATATATCTCTCCACTTTTTACGAAGGTAAATAAACCGATTTAATAGCTACATTATTTAGACAATTAATACTTTGAAATGTCTTGTAAAAACTGTTAATAATAGTATTTTTTTTGTCTAAACCTCGGATTGAGAGGATTTTGGGGATTTATTGGATTGTGGATGGGGTGGTTTTAAGTAAAGTATTCTTATGTATCAACCACCCCACCCTTCGGGCACCCCTCCTTACCAAGGAGGGGAGTTTTTGAGTTAGTATTCTTTCAACTCAAAAAATCCTTTTAATCCCCAAAATCCTCTCAATCCGAGGTTCAGACAAACAGGTTCAGACAACTAATCAATCCAAAATCTCTTCAACCGCTTCTTCGCCAAATATAAAAGTTCCCCATAAATTCGGTTGTATTCTCGCTTCTGATGGCAAATCGGATACTATTTTGGTGTTTTTGTTGCTCCAATATATTCGGTCTACTGTGCGAGTTCCGGTCTGGTCGGATATTACCAGACCTACATCACCACGGGTTTTATTCAGTTTTAACGGATCAAGGTGGATAGAAGCCAGCGGAATTGATGCTTCCAATGAATAACTTCTTGGTCCACGAATGACAGAAACCTGTGCATCTTTCAACATCGTTACTTTATCGATATATGCTGTTTGCCAGGGAGATGAAAACGGCAGTCTTGCATCTGCTTTAGTGCCCGGGACAACGAAATCATACAATATTGCTGTCGGTTTTCCGGCAACCATAGTGAAACTTAGGCGGATATCCCCCACCCCGGCGCCAGCACGATTTGCCTTTAATTCGCCATTTGTCTGCAACATCACATCAACCACATCACCCAGCTTAAACGCTTCCACGAAGTTGGCTTCTACTGCCGCATTTTGGAATACCGCACGGTCATCATCGCCAGAGTAATATACATATAAATTCTTTTCATCGTAACCCAACGCAAAACCATCTATTCGTTGTTTTGGCCATTCATTTGGTTTTCCATCTATCTTTACATCTTTCAGGCAAGTTATTTCATAACTCTTCTCTTCCTTAGCGGCAACTGCACGTTGCTGTCGCAGTAATTCTGCCTGAACACGATTTTCAGCGGTGGCAACAATTTTATCACCGGCAAAACGCTTCACCTTGTCCAAGCCTTTCAACTCAATTATTGTGTTGGAAGGTCCGCCCGGGCTGACGACATAACGGAAATGGGCCTGGTCCTTTTCATCTATAGTTCGTTGGAATGTCCCACCAAAATGTTCCTGACCCAGCGATACCTGGCTTAACTGCGCGGGGGTTGGCGGGGTATTATAACTCCAGGCATCGCCGCGGCGACTGTCCAAAAATACTCTGCCTATATATAATCCGTCATCACAGGTAAGCAAGTCAGTCGCACCGTAATTTGAACCGATGCTGACCACCTCGCCAAGTTCTTTATTAACCACACCAGAACCGTAAACACGAATGCCGGCAATCAAAGTACCTGGTTCTGCACCACTTGCAGTGGTGCCAAGCCCACCATGTAGACCTGGCCAACGTAATTTATAACGCCAATTCAATTTCCCTTGCGGAGAAAGAGAGAATATGAATGGTGCCAATCCGATGGCATTACCTTTGCTATCTGTGTAACAAGCCTGTGTTTGATTCGGATCATTAGCTATTAAATTCGGCACCGGCACATATTCTGTCGGAATCGTATAAATCGGATAACCTTCTGGAGTGAACTTTTCAGCACGGAAGAATGCGACGCCAACTTTACCAGACTGGGTTGTAAATGCGATATTAAAATCATCATTCATCCGCACTCCCCATACTGATGCCCCGGCGGCAAGTTTACTCATTTGAACCTCAGTCGGTTGTACTTTGCCATCAGCATTACGGTCAGTCCAGGCAAAGATATTCATATCTTTCGCTGCGTCGCCCATGCGTTCGCGCAGCCATTTTGGAATTGCGCCACATGCAGATACCGGTCGCACCTGGTCTTTATCATACACCCACAAACAGGTAATCTCACCCATGCCGTAACCACCCCATAGAGAGAAATATAACTTTCCATTGCGATGGAACGGATAACTGGGAACCGGTCCGCCGAAATTATGTGCTCGTAAATCTACAAAACGGTCGTAACGCGGGTCATCATATCGCCATATTAAATTGACAGGCTTAATTTCTCCAGTTTTCGGGTCGCGGCGCATTTCAATATTGTTGGCAAACAATCGATTCGCGTCTTCCGGGTCAATGCCGGCAGAACCGCCGCCATACAATGCGGAACCCAGTACCTGATTTACACATTTTCCATCTTTGTCCCACACGCTGGTGCGGCGCAATTCATTGGTATACTCACAAACCCAGACATTGCCTTTCGCGTCGACTTCTATCCCCGCTGGCGACTCCAGGTTATTCATGTCAATAGGCCCAACTTTTTGCTTGCCTGGTTTGCCAATTGCTCGTATTAATTTCCCGTCTTTGCCAAACACCTTAACCTGATGTATTGGATCCATTTCGCCGATGTAGAAATTGCCAAGTTCATCAACAGCTAATCCCAATGGATTGGTACAACCGGTGACAACCGGGGTTACAGTATAATCTGCCGGGTCTATTATTACAACGCCATCTTTATTTATACAGGCTATTTTACCATCTGGACACAGACGCATTCGTCCCGGTTTTTCCACCATGATTTTTTTGATTATATGCACTTTTTCATCTATTTTGCTCAGATTAGGTGCAATGTCGCATACGATAACAGTATTTAGTTCACGGTCAGCTATCCATGCTGTTTTTCCTACAATTACCAAGCCTTCGATAGATTTAAACCGGACTGATTTATCATCTGCAGATACAAATCCCGACTGAAAACCATCATCTTTGCCAGTCTTGAAATCGCTGGATTTATCACTACTGGAGACTGCCAATATACGTCTTGCCGCTTTTGTTTTAATATTTACGCTGATAATAGCCAGTGACTGATTGGCAAACCCAAGCCAACCGCCTTGTTCCAGAAAATAGATAGCTGCTCCATCAGTTGCCAATACCCTTGGGCAGGCAAGTTCTATACGACCGATACCCCATAACTTTTTCATATCAGTATCAGATTCCAACAGCGAATTTCCACTCTCACAAAATGCCCCCGCCCACATGGTGTTGCCGGTGCGGATAACATCCTGTGGTGCGCTGTGATCACCCAACCAACCGCCAGTATTATCTGGCGTCATCCACGCCTGACCATATTTTTTCAGCGGATAAAATGAATATTGGTATTCTAACGACAATCCAGGATGCCAGATTCCCCGCCATCGATAATTGCCCGGCGCGGCTATTTTATCGATAGTAGTCGGGGTGTCATATTGCCATTGATTACTACGGGTAAATGGTTGCCAAAAATCGTCGAGAGTCGACATATCCCACCAAACTATATTCTCACCGGCGGGGAATTGGCGACCAGTAGCGACATTTTCAACTACTTCATCTTTGTCATTTATAATCTGAATGGTGGCATACCCCGCCTGCGGCATATTAAATTTTATCTGTATCACTCCGGCGGCCGGCGCATTTTCTTTTATCCCCGGCAATAATTTGCGTGCAAGGAAAGCATCCCCGGTCCCTTCCTGTCCGCCAACTACCCAGATATGAGTTTTAGTACAAATTATGCTCACCGGACGGGTTTGCGTACCGCCTACCCGTACCGGGTCACCCCAAGTTTTACCGCCATCTTTAGTACTTACGATATCAAGACCGTTGATTGCCCATCCTGTATTTATATCAATGAATGCGGTCATACCCGGTACATTACTTGCTATCCAGGTTTTCCCGCCATCCGAAGTTTCCCACGGTTTGGGTTCGCCATGAAGGAATACCCATCCGCGCTGTGGGTTTGCAAAGTTTACAGATGAATACATCTTCCCTTTTGACTCTGGGAACGGCAGCATACTCCAGGTTTCACCGCCATCCGTGCTGCATGCCATTGCACCACTGCAACCGACGAAAATAGTATTATTATCCGGTGCGGAAATATTGCAACGGGTGGCAACCCAACATGGCTCACAGCCAGCAACTTGCCGAACTTTTTCCCAGGTGACACCGGCGTCACGGGTGCGGAATAACCCCTCGCGGTTAGATATAAGAAAACCTACTTTGCGATCAGGGGTGAATACTAATGAACTATATCCCATACCAGTTGTAACACTACCTACCTTAACCGGCTTCCATGTAGAGCCACCATCAGTTGTGCGCATCACTATCCCCGGTTGCTGTGTGCCATAAGGAAAACCAGTAACCACAGCCTCCTGATCTGATATGGCAACGATATTATTAAACCAATATGCGTCATTGCCACCTTTATTCCATTGGCTAACCCAACTTTTACCGCCATTTGCCGTTCGACTGATACTGCGAATACCGCTGGTCCAACCGTATTGACCATCAGCGGTGAAAGATATACTGACACGCAGGGAGTTGCCGCCAGGTTCAACAGATTCCCAACCACCGATTAACTCAGCAGGAAAAGCTGCAATATTAACTATTGCAATCATTAAAATAACCAGGTGACGTATATTCTGTTGAAACATCATTTACCCCTCAAAGTATATCCATCAATAACTATAGTGGAACATCACTCCGTTGTAAAGATTTTTTCACTTCATCGCTTCTTATCTATATCAATTGTCCACCTGATTATCTGAAATAAAATAATACCTTCTATTAAACTTATTAAAGCCATACCTGTAATAATATTAAAACGCTCCCATTCACCTTTTCCAACCAGTGGTATCTGCGTCGCACCCCATATAACAGCAGATAATACTGAAATTATAATAATTGAATATAAAATAACCGCAAAAAACTTTTGGGGAAATCGCCAGATAAACAAAGCAATTACAAATAGTATTGGAATCGCTATATCCGCTAATTTCATGCAAATTGATGCAATAGAGACTTTATCATAAAGCAGCATATGAGAAAACATACTGATATTGACTACTACTGACATTACCACAGAAAACTGCATAGCAAATAATAAACCAGCCACCCAAATTAACATCTTACGAGGTGTAGCCATCACCAGATGAAATAAAATAAGCAAAGCGGCAAAATTGCCAATAGTGTCAAAAACCGTTAACAATGGCAATAATGATATTATCGAATTAATTGATAAACCCATCATCGAGTCGACTAATTGCCATATCAGTAAAATTGACGTTATGCCAACAATAAACAAAGTTGTTATAAATTGCGACCGATTGACACGACCCGACACCAGCCAGATTCCAGTTGCCAGTAAACTTATTATAGACAATATATCGCCAATAGCACGAAATGATGGCAATCCTGTTTGATTAAAAATAAAGGGGGAAACTGGCAATAAAACGCAAAACCCACGTCCCACCCAGCAAAATAGCAGAACACCAGACAATAAATATATTATAGATTTCACAGAGGGAGAATTATCTTCTCCCTCTGCATGTTTAGTGGTAGTTTCATTCAGCATCATTAAGGAGCAGGTACAAAACTGGTCATAATATAATTGTAGTTATGCGAAACAGTGTCAGTCCAGGACGCTTGAATACGTGGAAAACCGCTGATTTCTGGACAAAGCCAGGCAGTCATATTTAATACAATGCCAGGATTTGTACCAGTAACATATACACCAACAGTGCCAGTATATTTATAACATTTAAAAATAACACCGCCGATAGTTACGTCTTCCCGTCCTACTTTAGTCATGTTGCATGTCATATTATCATGATTTTGCACAGCAGCAGTAAATTGATAACTGGCAGCAGAATCAAGCGTCTTAGTATTAGCAACATTTACCATTCCGCCATTACTGGTGACACCATTAAATGTCGGAGCATCAGTAAATAAGCCAACATTAGTATCCAGACCTAATAACTGAATATTACCTGCAACATCTGTCTGAAAGAAACCAGCCCAGCGCTCACCTTGATTTGCTGCAGTCAATGGCGTATTCAAACGCCAATATGTCGTAGGTGTGCCTGCCACCCTTCCACGAACAATTGACCCTACTACCGCATTGGCAACCCCATTCAACGCTGTTGCGCCTTCGTTACCGGTCAGGGTATACACCCACTGATCGCCAACTTTCATGTCGCGCCATGTGCCTATTTCGCCTGTGGCATTGTTATTTGATGTACAACCAATCATCAAATAACCGGCCAAAAGGCACCCGCAAAGAACATAACCCCATACCCATTTTTTCATAGTTATTCCCCCTTTATTATAGTCGCTTTTTATAGCGTATATTTTTCCGAGAAATCAACTTTTTGTATATGTTTATACTATACATTATAACTAACTATATGTCAATGGGAATTATGAAAAATAATAATTTATATTAGATTTCCTAACGAATAAATATATTAATTCCTCACCGAATGCATT
>JBIJDE010000625.1:0-2762 GCA_044344305.1 Armatimonadota bacterium | reverse complement strand
TCCAGGTGTATTTGCCTGCCGACAAAGGTTTACCCTGATCATCCAATCCATCCCAGGCTTCGGTATTTTTACCACCACGGCGGTCTTGTTGTGGTACAAGCATTCTCGCAACATTATTTTTCTCGTCAAATAATTGAATTGTTATCTGTCGGTCTTTGGGCAATTCATAAGTGAATTTAAATGGAAGCGGTTTCTCTGGCGGCATTCCTTCCTCAACCATTGCCTTGGGAAGATTGCCTTTTTCTGAAAATGACATTTTACCCCATGTGCCGGAATCCTGAAAAGGAAATCCCGGTCGGCCCATAACATCATATGCCCATGCTGCGCCTCCGGCTGTTTTTAAACCATCGGGTGTGCTCCAGAATACAGCAAAACAGGTCGCCATCAGGTCATTAGCAACTGGCGCGCGTTTTAATCCCATAGTAGTAAAAGGTATGCGATATTCGAGTGTATAGCCTAATCCGTCATCTGCTTTTTTATATGCGCCTTTGAAATGTTCAGCGGGGATAACGCCATTGGCGGAAAGGTCTGGGCGAATAGGAAGAGTTTCGCGTACCATACTGCGGAATATTGATAAGTTAGCCTCTTTGCGGTCTGTGAAATACCACAGAAACATGGTGGCTACCGGCGGCAGTTTTTCTGTTTTGGTGAATGTGCTGTTATTGATAGGGTAGGGTAAATCGGGGTCAAGGCTGAACCAAACCTGGCAGACATCAGCATCCCAGGCTTTTTCCGGGTCAACTTTCGGATCGTGACGATTCATCATAGGTGAATTGTCGCGGACAATCGCCGATATATATAAAGCATCTTTATCATACATCAGCGCTATTTTAGCCCCTTGGGTTTCCGCGGTTTCCGCCACCACGTAACTATGTATCTGCCCGGATAAATCCCAGTCATTTAAGTTGCCATCTATAACTATTTTGCCGGCAACAGGCACCGCATATATTTTCTTATGCAGACCACGGCCTACGTCTGCGGAAACAGCAGCAATGCTGCTCATAATGATAATTGTCGCCAGCAAAATGGCAGTTGCCAGTCGGTTCAAGCTTTTCATTAGGGATGCTCCTTTGATTAATATTAAAATGATAGTACGTTGTTCAGATATATATCTAATAATGTATACCGGAGTACAGTATTTGACATTATTAATATTGAAAAGTTTCTTTATTTGAATAAAATATTATGTTTCGGAACCGCTCCCGAATCTCTTTCTTAAGTTATCATGAAATGGCATAATTTTGCAATAGGAATACTACAAAATGAAAAAAATATACTTAATTTGTTGATATTAATTATACCATAATTTTATTGAAAGCGAGGTTGTATAATCTGGTATATTGTACACATTCTGCCAGATTAATTGTATAATTACGCCAGATATTATTATTTAAAAATCCAATTGATAAAAGGATATTCAACATGATTCGTACATTTCCTGATTGGCCATACAAATGGCCAGAGCTTTTAAAGGTTAGTGATATAATTAATGGAGTAGTTGTACCTTTCTATGTGGGTAGGCATCGTATAACTCTGGATTTAGTATTTCCTGTGCAGGAAGCTTCTGGTAGGGGCGCTGCAATTCATCAACATTCTCAGGTAGAAGCACACTTGTGTCTTGCAGGTGATGCAAAATATACTATAACCAAAACGCATAATCTATTACCAGGAAATGTAATTATCCATCCACCCGGTATCACTCATCAGTGGGTTGCAGGCGATTCTGGATTTACTTGCTTGTTTTTTTTGTTTACGATACAACCAGAAATTTATATTCCAGAATTACAAAACTGGCCAGTATTTCCTGAATTATTGTGGGATATTGCTTTTATCATTGAAGAGGGAAGACGCGGATTACCAGGTTGGCATCATCGTGCTTCAATAAGGTTGTCACTTGTTTTATCTCGAATTATACTTGTTGCGAATACTCTACATCACGATTCACCATCACCCGAGGGTAAATGGTTGCTGCAAAGCCTGGTTGATCTTTACTTGAATGAGCATTTGTCACAGCAGATACGTATCATAGATATTGCTGAGACTGTACAAATGAGTGAGCGTTCACTAATAAGAGAGTTTCAACGATTAACAGGTGAAACAATTATCACACGATTACTTCGCTTTCGTATTGAGAAGACTTGTATGCTATTACAAGATACTGACATGTCATTATTAGAAATTGGTAATCGCGTTGGTATCCCCAATACAACATATTTGTGTCGGGTATTTCGTCATGCAATGAATATCACTCCGATTGCATATCGAGCTCAATATCGTTTAAAAAAATATATTGTTGAATAGTAAAAAGTAATACATTGCCTGTTATTATATATCAGACAATGTATTAAAAATAGAGAAAAAATAGGATTATGGTAATGGACGCATTACAAATTTGCTATATAATGCTGTACCTGTACCTGTACCTGTTGTTATGCCAAGATAGGCAGTTTTTGGAAAAGACGCAAAGGTATATGTGCCAGTCTGTACCCAGGTTGTTGCATTCACAGAAGTATATCCTGTAAAGATATTTCCATTTCGCACAAGTCGGATATATATCGGCGTACCTTGTGTTCCGGCTGGTGTTAAGTGGTCACACGCACCACTTTCACGGCGAGTTGATAAAGGCTTATTGCTAGTTGGACCATAATTATACAAATACGAGAAAAATGCATCAGAATTATTAGCATTTGTAGATCGTGCTATCAAACCGGCTTTTATTGTACCTGTATTAAATGTAAATGAATCTAATTTAATTGCTGCAT
>JBIJDE010000203.1:0-8211 GCA_044344305.1 Armatimonadota bacterium | reverse complement strand
GGTATTATCTGACGCACCCCACATCATATCACCACCACTTGTAGAAGTAACAGTTAATTGACCTCCTCCTTTGCGTTCAGATGAATTTGAGGCTAAACCAAAATTTGTACTTGTCCAGGGTATTGTTCCCTGACTCATAAAAGTATCCGATTTTCCACCATCAAGATCTGTTGAGGTAAGAGCACTATCAAGCAAAGCTTCCAAGTAATCAGTATTTACTTTATTTACCATTTCAACATGACCATCAAGAAAACTTGCTATTATAATTTTACTATGTCGGTTTATATCAAGAATATTCCCTATTTGGGCAGGATCAATAAATCCTTTATAAGGTCCTGATGAAAATTTTACACTACTCGAAATCGTGTTCATTAATCCATCAGCAGTGACCAAAATTCCACTTGGATTTGGATATTCGCCAATAGCCGCACCGGATAAGTGGGAACCTGCGTTATAAAGGTAAGCATTTGCCATTTTTTTTCCTGCTGTAGGACATATTAATACACCGGGGTCAACTTCAATGTCTTGCCATACTGTACTTGACATAGGCATTGTTTCTTCATGATCTTGCGCATACATTTGCATTGCAGCAGCAATTTGTCGCTGGTTAGACTGACAAGTGGTTTGTCGTGCTTTCTCACGCGCCCGGGCGAAGACTGGAAATAGAATTGCGGCGAGAATAGCAATTATGGCTATGACGACCAACAATTCAATAAGGGTAAACCCTTGCTTACGAATTACCATTGTGATTTTCTCCTTCATTAAATGTTTACAGAATATTATCTGTAATTTCGTTAATTATAACATCATTCAAGAAGGAAAAAAGACAATATATAATATAAAATGGCCATATTAATAGTACTATAACGCAAGAAATTTGAAAGTCAATTAATATTAAATAATCAGTTTTTTAATTTTCAAGCGGATGTATTATTTAAAAACTTAATGTGATGCAGTAATTCTGGTATTGGAATGTTTCTGGTATCAGTTTTCAGTTTTGCTACCATGGCGGCGGCGATACCAGCGGCAGCGCCTACGCTTGCCATGATGGGTTGGACGCGGTATGCGCTCATTGCCAGATGTGTTCCGCTTATAGATTTTCCGGCTATTAGCAAGCCTTCTGTACCACGGGGAACTAACGCGCCGTAAGGAATTCCCGCTAACACATCGGTGCGGGGAAGTTGATTATGCTCACCCCAGGCATCAAGGAAGAATCCGCAATGGGCTATGGTATCATCAGGGAATCGGCTTGCCAGTAAATCGGTGGCGGTTACTACTGCCTCGCCCATTACGCGGCGTGATTCACGCACTCCAATTTTTGGGGCTAAATGGACAAGATAGCCACTCTCGCGCATTATTTTTATCATTGGGTTTAGCTTTGTTAATGCTTCATCCTGCGCATTAGCTAACGCGACAGCATCCCGAGTATCCGAGCATACTACCGTCGCTCCCCAATGTAAATATGTGCCGGCTTTTCGTATATTTACTTCCTGTTCTTCTTTCTGAATCCACCCGTAGTTTGATTCCACCAGACCTTTTCCCAGCATTTCATCAGGGAAAACAGCATCTGCTCGAAGCCGCTGGCTGATGAACATCCATGTGCAAGGTTGCACTTTGTTGTCTGCGATATCCGGTCCGTATGCTTCATTGAAATCGCTGCGGGCATTACGACCATACTGGATTTCACAACCGGCTAATTCGGCTATTAATCCTGTTCCCGTGGCATCAATAGTTATAGATGCGGTATAAGCGCGTGATGGTTTGCCGGGAGAATCAACAACAACACCGTGAACGCGACTGCGATTGCCGTCATCGCTGACCAGTACCCGGGAAACTGGTGAACCGCATATTAGGGTAAGGTTGCTTTCCGCGCGCATCATTTCGCTGAGAACCTGTAAATATGCGGTTGGGGTATACCAGTAATCACGTCCATCCGCACCGTCAACAAAGTTTTCAACCGGTGATCCGGTCAGGTTGTGGTATTTATTCAACCGTTGTGCCATCTCCAGAAATATACCGACTCGCGGTCCGCCGCATAACATGGCAACAGACATATCTACCGGCGCGCCGCCCGGAACCATATCCTCTTCAAGTAAAATTACTTTTACACCCTGACGCGCGGCGGCGATAGCAGCGGGGATTCCCGATGCGCCTGCACCTATTACTAATACATCACAATTGACTGCATCTTGTGGGATGCAATCCATTTGCCATTCTGATGGTTTACAATTAGAAATCATGAACTTTCCTTTTGAACAATTATTGTATGCCGTTTATAATACTATTATTTCGCCTGCTTAACCGCTTTTCCTACTGCTTTTAACTGTTCAATAAAAGGTTCTGGGATAATTCCTGATGTACTGACTGGTACATCCCATGTTATAACGCCGCCATGGCTGGTGATATATTTTGTGTATCCTACCACCAACTCGGTGGGGAATCGCGGAGGAGATGCCGACCACCATGGACCAAGGAAGTTAAATAGATGGTAGCGCGCCTGGTCAACGAATGGTTTTATCGGGCCGTTGTTGCACCATTCCGGGTTATCGCCAAAGCCGAAACCGCCAACCGGCAGGTCACCGGTTAATTCACCGGCGGTATAATCGTCATACTTTGATGAAGTTACTACTGGAACCCGTACCCCGGTGTTGAAAGATACTATCGCATCCGGGTTTCCTGCTTTTAATGCTTTTTTAAAGCTGTTATAATTAGGTTCTTCATTTTCCGGGTATCTTTCTTCTGGCGCATAAGCACCATCTACCCACCAACCAAGAACTTTTTTGCCAAAACGCAGCGACCAATCGGCACAGATTTCTTCCCAGATACGTTGAAATTCTGGCAGGCGGAACTGCTGCCATGTCGGACCAGATGCACCATTCCAATCAACAATCCTATCTTTATCGCTCCAATGTGCAGTCATATTCATACCAATTCGCGCGATAGGATCGGCATTAGAACCATCAGCAGGGACATACGCCAATAGTGGTATTCCATAAGGCTGTAATGCATCATATAAATCAGAAACAAGGTCACGCTGTGAACATTTGCTGGGGAATAACCCAACATACTTGTCGTACGTTTCATTGGGACAACAATAATGCCCAGAACCCTGGCCAAGGGTTATAAAATAGTAACCTGCTCCAGTTGACGCAACCTGGGCGGCAAGTGCCTTAACATCAAAACTATCAACCATTCTGTTCCACTCGTCAGCAGTAGTCGACGCAGTAGTCAGGTAGTGATTGAATACACCCCATTTGGCATCGCAAAACCATTGCGTGATATCGTTATTCGATGTTGTCATATAAGTAAATGACTCCTGTTATATATGTAAATGCAGAATTGTATACCGGATTACAATTTAGATACAAATTATGGCTAATAGTTGCTGATTGTCGGTAACAAAATTAAATAGATACATTTCGGAACCGCTCCCGAAATTGTTTGTTAAATTTACCATAAAGTTAAGCTATTATGCAATATGATACGCCTGAGTGTACGCTACGAAACCCAGAACTTTTGAGTGGTGTTTTTTGATTACGACAAATAGAAAAATTGTTAGTAATAACAGTGAACCTCTGTTAATTCTAATACCTTGGCGGCACAATAACAGTAATTAACCGCACAGGATTTTCATTTACGCATCGTCCGCGCACTGGTTGACCGGCAGGGATATAAAAAGCGTCGCCGGTATGGAGTAATTGCGAGTCGCTTCCTTTTATCTCCAGAAATAGTTCCCCATGCAATACATATCCGGTTAAATCAGATGCTAATTCCTCGAAATCCGGCACTTCACCCGGGCGCAGTTCCTCTTCAATCATCTCTACTTTTATATCATCCCGTCGCGGTAATATCAATGTGTATGTGCGATGGGCTTCACCCGCACTCATCATCTGTTCGCGACGAAATATCGGTCCTGCAGGTATTGGGCGGACTTCGGTAAAGAAATCCCCCAGGTCAGACCCCAACGCTATCAGTAATTTGCGCAGCATCGCGATAGTAGGACATATTGTTCCATTTTCCACGCCTGATATATAACCGGTGGATAATTGCGCCTGTTCAGCAAGTTGACGTATGGAAAACTTGCTACGCTGCCTTAATTGCCGCAATCGCTGACCGACAGCTTCCTCGGCATGTTGTGTTGGAGTTGTATTCACAGATTCATTTTAAAGGTATCAACATTAAATGTCAATTAATCTGCTGAAAAATATTGACGGTTTGCCTATTGTTCATCATGTTGAAAAATTAAAATACGGTAAATTAGAATCATTTGATGAAATAATTATTGAAAAGATGAATAATAATGAACGTATTATAGAAACACCTACACCACCAGGCTGAGATATTCTGTATATATCAATGCGGTGAATAAAGAATTGATTATATTAACATGACTTACACTTGCATTCAGTAAAAAAGGCAGCCACTTGTGGCTGCCTTTTGCATTTATAAGAAAGTAAGTTCCTGATTTATTTGGATTATGGTATTAAACTTTTATACGGGTGGGCTGTTGGAAGGTTTGCCTGCAGTCCGTATTTGCCTGCCAGATATCCTTCTATCTTTTGACGGTTGTCAGAGGTAAGGGCGGAATTATAGCAGATAATTTCGCTGATATAGATATTCGCTTTTTCGCTATGATATACTGACCCGCCAATTGTCACTTCACCCGGCGTTGTGGTTGGATGTGTAATTCCGGATACCGTTCGCAGGTTATCCGTGGCGGCACTGGTGAAATTGCGGATTTCATTAGTTCCACCACTGGCAAATACCGTTTCAATAATGTCCCCTGTGGTCTCTATTGCTCCGACCGTCGTACCAGGATTGAACCAATAACTGCCCATCCATAAACCAGCACTCGCATTATCTCTCCAACGGTATTCAATGGTTTCAGGATTTGTATCAATGTTGAAAAATCGGCTTCCGGCCCCGGTACCATTTTGTGCTACGACCATGAATATTGCACCATTCGGATAGCAATAGGCGAAAGCAGGCAATGTCAACCCGCCTGCGCCACTGAACTTTATCGCCGGACTGCCATTTAATAACGAGGCTTTATATGTCGGCGCGGTGGCATATACCCCGGTGGTATTACGTCCATTTGCACTGCTGTCTTTCCAGTTGGAGACTGTTCCGCCATCGCTGACACCGGTGATGGCATCCGCCGCAAGCCATAATTGCAGGTTGGCAATATCTGACGGAACAAAACTGCCTATTGGTGTTGGCGGGTTATCTGTGGCCGCGACATGGCCGTCTACATAACATATAACGGCTTTTCCACTATGACGCAGATCTATTTCAGACTTTTTTGTTACGACATTGGTAGTATTGCCGCCATCCGCGCAGAGTCCTGCAGCAGTCGGGTCTTTTATATCGCCCATTGATTGACCGGAACGGTTTAGATAGTATCCATACCCATTCGGTGTGTTTTTCCCTTTAGTTGGGCAAATTAACACACCCGGGTCAACCTTAATATCGCTCCACACGCTGGAAGTTCCGGGTAACATCTCTTCATGGTCCTGAGCATACATCTGCGCAGACGCAGCGATTTGGCGCTGGTTGCTACTACACGTCGTCTGCCGCGCCTTCTCACGCGCACGTGCAAAGACCGGGAATAAAATTGCGGCGAGGATGGCAATAATGGCTATCACGACCAGCAATTCGATGAGGGTGAAACCAGTAAAATGTTTTCGAGTCATAATAAATTCTCCTTATCACCTTTACATGCCATATTGACTTTTGGTGTAGCTCTCAATATTCTGACATTCCGTGTCAATGAGCTTCCGGTTGAAGATGAGCACTTCAGAGATATCATTATTCGCGGACCAGGTGGTCTGGGTATCGCTGGATTGTGTCCCCTCAGTACCGATGAAAATATTGAGCACGTTTGAGGGGAAGGAGGTATCCGCAATAGCGGTCGTATTCAATGCCGTGCCATTTTTCCGGACTAACCAGCCGGTTTTGTCTGTGCGCCAACCAACTATATAGGGGGTGTTGGCAGCCAATCCTTGGGCTGGGCCATTGGTAGAGCCGGCACTTCCGAACCAGCTCGGATCAGAGCCCATGGCAAATGCCCAACGGATGCCCGCGGTGGAATGCGACCAGCTTGCCCCACCGCCGGTTCCGACAATGGCTTGACTACTATTGAGACTACTCAAGGTCTTCGCAACGACGTAGACGGTCATGCCGGCCCAGGTGTTAGCATTGCTGATGCTTCCATAGAAATACTGCCCCTGATCGTTACCGCCGTTATTATTTGCCCGCTGGCAATGTGCGGCCTTGAACCCGCCTACCCCCGATGTCACCGCTGTTGGTTTCATCGTGCCAGCGCCGGCGGTCATCGTATAGTTGCCTCTGGCATCCTTCCACGTGGACATATCCCCAGACAACGTATCCGGCCGCAACCACAGCACGCAGCCTGAAGGTGGCGTATAGACTGTATAAAGGATGATGCCCGGGATAATGCCCGAAGTGGCGACATGACCATCAAGGAAACTCTCGATCACCTTACCACTATGGCGATAATCAATATCGCTGATGGCGGTGATACAGTTGACGGGATTGTTGCTGTCCGTCGTCAATCCGAACGCACTCGGGTCTGAGAAGGAACCGAGTGCCTGTGACGAGTTGCCCGCGAAATAGCCGTAGCCGTTGGGAGTTCCTTTCCCTTTCGTCGGGCAAATGAGAACGCCAACGTCGACATTGATATCGCTCCAGACCGTGCTGGATGCCGGCAACACTTCTTCATGATCCTGACAATACATCTGGACTGCCGCGGCGATCTGCCGCTGGTTCGATGAACAGGTCGATTGCCGCGCCTTTTCACGCGCCCGGGCAAAGACCGGAAATAAAATTGCGGCGAGGATGGCAATAATGGCTATTACGACCAGCAATTCGATGAGTGTGAAACCTTTTTGATTGGTTTTCATAGTTTTTCTCCTTTTAAAATGGAATACTGCACAAGTAATATCTATTAAAGTGCGTATAGAAATGTTAATGGAATACTATTTGGCTTTTTAATTTAAACAATGTTATCACACCTCTATAGTGGTTGTAAATAGATTTTAGACTGTTTTGTTGTTATTTTTTTGGAAATTTTAAAAGAATCCGATTGTTGACTGAATATTTTCGTTTGTAAAAAGGGGGAAATGGGCAACCACAAGGGATTGCCCCTACGATTTTTATTAAAAAGCAAAAGTCATGATGTATTAAATATGCTGCTAACGGTAAGTCACAATGATAGAAGTCAATTAATATTGACATCCTATCCGCAAAACAATATGATTAATTAGACTTGTCCGGAAATAACTTTTGGTATTTTTTGGACTCTTTTTCCGCCATTCATCGTTGTTCATTTTACGTTTATCAACCAGATAAAGTGTAAAAACAAACGCCTTGACTGACGATAAAATAGCCAAAAATCTACTCAATATTTATTTCCGGACAAGTCTATTGAAGAAAACAGGTAATTTATTAAAGTAAAGGCCTTCACTAAATGAATGAAATGTTGCATTTTGGATACCATCTGCGTTCTGTTCGCCAACAGCGCAAATATTCTCAGCGTACTCTGGCCACGGCAGCAGGAATAGCGGTCAGTTTCCTGGCAAAAATTGAGATGGGAAAAGCATCGCCAACGCTGATGACATTAATGAAATTAGCTGAAGCACTTGATTTAACTGTTGTTGAATTACTGTCACCCGCTACAATTACTGACACTCCGTTGTTAGTAATACCACAAGAGCAAATGCATGTGGTTGATGATGGCGACCGGCACTGGCAATATTTATTTCCCCAGCACGAAAATATCCGGGCTGTGATGATAAATGAGATTTATCAACCCCATACAAAAAAGACAGAGATAGAACAGCATAAACATGATGTTTGCGGAGTTGTGCTGGAAGGAACTTTAATTATAGAGATACCCATGAGTCAACCAGTATATGTAAATAAAGGAGATTCTTTTTATATAAAGGCAGGAACTCCTCACCGTTCATTAAACCAGACTGATTCTCCCACCCATATAATCTCAGTCGAGTTGCTTGATACGACAGCGAATGATGCTGATGCTGATATGGCGAATTCGTAATACGAGACGCAATATTTTGCGTCTCTACAGACATGCAATGCCTCTTCTTGTAATATAACAGGACGTTCGCTTTATAAGCGAACTTTGCTTTAAAATGGTCGCTTCGACAGGCTCAGCGACCGGTCACTGAG